>CAISJA010000287.1 GCA_903885525.1 uncultured Opitutaceae bacterium | reverse complement strand
TGCTCGGCCTCCTGCTGCCGGCCGACACCTACCTCGCCGTCGGCCTCGTCTACCTGCTCGCCGTCATCATCCTCAGCCTGCGGGTCGGCCGCGGGCCGGTGCTGGCGGCCGGCGTGCTCAGCGCGCTGACGTGGGACTTCCTGTTCATCCCGCCCCGGTTCACTTTTTTCATCAGCAAGATCGAGGACGTCACCCTCTTCGGCACCTATTTCGCCGTTGCGCTCGTCACCGGGCACCTGACCTCGCGGATCCGGGCGCAGTCGCTCAACGAGCGCCTCCGGGAGGAGCGGGCCACCGCGCTGTTTGAGCTGACCCGCGCCCTCGCCGAGGCGCGCACACTGGACGAGGCCGTATTTGCCGCCCTGCGCCAGGCGGACGAGCTGTTCGAGGCCAAGACCACCCTGCTGCTCGCCGACGGTGCCGGGGGGACCATGCCGCATTTCGCCGGCTCCTTTGCCCTGGAGCCGAAGGAGCGGGGCGTGGCCGACTGGGTGTTCGCCAACCGCCGGCCGGCCGGCCGCTTCACCGACACGCTGCCCGGCAGCGCGGCCTTCTACCTCCCGCTGCTCCGGGAGGAGCGGTCGGTCGGCGTCCTCGGCCTCGCTCCCGCCCCTGGCCGGATGCTGACCCTGGCGCAGCGCGACCTCTTCGAGGCCTTCGCCCGCCAGCTGGCGTTGAGCGTCGAACGCGAGCACCTGCGCGAGGCGGGGGAGCGCGAAAAGCTGCTCGCGGAATCCGACAAGCTCCACCGCGTCCTGCTCGACAGCGTGTCCCACGAGCTGCGCACGCCGCTCGCCGTCATCACCGGTTCGCTCGAAAACCTGCCGGAGGCGGACGCCACGGCCCGCACCGCCCTGATCGCCGAGGCGCGCACCGCGGCCCGCCGGCTCAACCGGCTGGTCGGCAACCTCCTCGATCAGACCCGGCTGGAGAGCGGCGCGCTCAAGCCCCGGCTCGACTGGTGCGACGCCCGCGATCTCGTCAACGCCGCCGTCGAGGGCGTGCGCGACGCGCTGGCCCAGCATCCGTTCGAATGCGTCATCCCCGGTGACATGCCGCCCGTGCGCGCCGATTTCGCGCTGATGGAGCAGGTGCTGGCCAACATGCTGCTCAACGCCGCCCGGCACACGCCGGCGGGCACCGCCATCTTCCTCACCGCCGGCCTGGAGCGCGGCGGCCAGCGGGTGTTCTTCACGGTGGCCGACCATGGGCCGGGCTTCCCGCTGGAGATGAAGGAGCGGCTGTTCCAAAAGTTCGAGCGCGGGGACGCCGCCAAGGCCGGCGGCCTGGGCCTCGGGCTCTCCATCGTGCGCGGCTTCGTGGTAGCGCAGGGCGGCGACATTGCGGTGGGGGAGAATCCCGGCGGCGGCGCCGTCTTCACCATTTACCTGCCCTACTCCGCACCCCAGACTCCCCCGCTTGAATAATCACATGACCGAGGCCGCCGCCCCCCTTTCCCTGCTGGTTATCGACGATGAGCTCCAGATCCGGCGTTTGCTGCGGGTGACCCTCGAGGCCGGGCATTACAAGGTGCGCGAGGCGGAAACCGGCCGGCTCGGCTTGCAGGAGGTGGCCCACCAGGCTCCCGATGGCATCATCCTCGACCTCGGCCTGCCCGACCTCGACGGCACCGAGGTCATCCGCCGGCTGCGCGAATGGTCGAAGGCCCCGATTCTGGTCCTGTCGGTGCGCGCCGGGGAGGATGACAAGATTGCGGCGCTCGATGCCGGCGCCGACGATTACCTGACCAAGCCTTTCAGCGGCCGCGAGCTGCTCGCCCGGGTGCGGGCCATCCTGCGCCGCAACCCCCCGGGGGCGAGCGAACCGGCCGTGGTGTGCTTCGGCGGCATCGAGGTGGACCAGGCCACCCGCCTTGTCCGGCGCCACGGGGCCGAGGTGCACCTGACCGGAAAGGAGTACGCCCTGCTCAAGCTGCTGCTCCAGCACCGCGGCAAGGTGGTGACCCACCGGCAGATTCTCCGGGAGCTCTGGGGCCCCGGCGCCGAGGAGCAGACGCACTACCTGCGCGTGCACATGGCGCATTTGCGGCAAAAGCTGGAGCCGGATGCGCCGACCCCCCGCCACCTCCGGACCGAGCCCGGCATCGGCTACCGCCTGGTCGAGGGTTAAGCCGGGAGGGCGGAAGGCGCCGCTTTCGGCCGCAGCGGGAGCGGCGGCAAAAAAAACCGCCGCCGGAGAAATTCGCATCGCCCTTTGGGCGGGGAAACTTCATACGGACCCCATGGCTTCGATCCCCAACCCATCCACCACCCCGTTGAAACCCGCCCCGGGCGGCCCCAATTAT
>CAISJA010000286.1 GCA_903885525.1 uncultured Opitutaceae bacterium | reverse complement strand
GGCCCGGCTCACCTTCCCCCGCTTGCCCTGCCAGCATTGCTCGCCCCGCCTGCCCCGACCGTCCCGCCTGCCATGCCTGCCCAGCCGTCCCGCGTGCCCACTCGTCCCGCCTGCCGCAGCCTTCCCGCCTACCCCGGCTGCCTCGCCCGCCCAGTATGCTCCGGTCGTCCAACATGCCCCGCCCGCCCGCCGTGCCCGCGTGCCCCGGATGCCCTCCCTGCTCCGGTTGCCTGCATGCCTCGCATTCCTGCATGCCCCGCGTGCCCCCGTACCTCGCATGCCTCGGTTGCCTCCGCGCCTCGCAGGCCAACGTGCCCCGCGTGTCCTCGCTGCTCCGGTTGCACCGCGTGCCCGGCCCGCTCTCCGTGCTCCGCGCGCCTCCGTGCCCATCATGTTTGCGCCCCCCCATGCCTGTCTCTCCGCGTGCCGCGCCTGCCTGAGTCCCGGCGTGCCTCCATGCTCCGCGTCTCTCCGGGCCTCGCATGCCTGCGTGCCCCGGTTGTTCCGCCACCTGCCCGGCCCCGCTCCGAATCTTCTCCACGTCGCCCCAAAAAGTAACCCAATAGGTTACTTGTGTATTCTGAATACAACGTAACTCAAAGCAAAGAGTAACCCATTGGGTTACTTGTGGTCGGGGTCTGGTGCGCACGATTGGCGTTGGCAGGGGGGGCTTATTCCCGTTTCACTGGGGGGCAGCATGCGCCACCGCCTCATCCTCTTCGACCTAGACGGCACCCTACTCGATCATTTTGCGGCCCTCCATCGCTGCCATGCCTACGCCATGCGGCAGCTCGGCCTGCTGGAGCCGACCCCGGAACAGGTGCGCCGCGCAGTCGGCGGCGGGCTGAACGAGGCGATCGCCCGGCTGGCCGGGGCGGAAAGGGTCACCGCCCTGCTGCCCCACTTCCTGGCGCATTGGGAGGCCACCAACCTCGACGACGTGAGCGTGCTGCCCGGCGGCCTGGAGCTGCTGCGCGCCGTGGCGGCGGCCGGCGGCCGCAACGCCGTGCTCACCAACAAACGCGGACCGTCCGCCCGCGAAGTCTGCGCCCACCTCGGCCTGACGCCCTGGCTCGCCAGCATCACCGGGGCGGGCGACACCCCGTGGCTGAAGCCCGAGCCGAAGCTGACCCGCCAGGTGCTGGCGGATCTGGGTGCCACCGCGGCGGAAGCATGCTACATCGGCGATTCACCCTTCGACGTGGCCACCGCCCGCCAGGCCGGACTGGCCTTTTACGGGGTCACCACCGGCACGCACGACGCGGCGCAATTGCGCGCGGCGGGGGCGGAGCACATTTTTCCCGGACTACCCGGCGTGCAGGCCGCATTAGGGAGCTGACTCGGCCCGGACCTGCGCGACCTCGATGTTGAGCGCGTCGAGCGCCACGTAGATGTCGCGCAGGAAGGTGATGAGCGCCGCCCCGAGCAGCAACACAGCGAGCCCGAATAGGGCCACCAGCAGGATCGGGAAGGTCTGCGCCAGAAGGGCGTCCAGCAAAATGAAAAGCACTAGGCAGCATGCCGTGGTCATGCTCAGGCCGCACAGCGTCACCGCGCGGCGGAGCAGGCCGGCGCGCCGCCACATGATGACCAACTGGCTGTCCACATGCTGCCTCTCCTCGTCCTGCGCCTTGCGCAACGTGCCGGCGAGGATGCGGGTGCGGTCAACCACCCGGCCCATGCGGTTGGTCAGCATCAGCAAAAAGGCCCCCTCACCCGAAATCAGGATCACGGGGGAAATGGCCAGCTGGATCAGCGGGACAATCGTGTTGGGACTGAATTCCATGCGGCGACCCTGGCGACCAGGAGCATAAAAGGCAAACCCCTGCTCAGCCCCGTGCCAGCCAGACCAACCCCAGTGCCAGCGCAGCTGGCAGCGCCTGCACAAAGAGGATGCGGCGGTTCACCGTGGCGGCGCCATACACCCCCGCCACCACCACGCAGCCGAGGAAAAAGGCCTGCACGCCCAACGCGCCCGTCGCCAGACTCCAGATCAGACCCGCGGCGAGGAAGCCGTTGTAGAGCCCCTGATTGGCCGCGAGCACCTTGGTCGCCACCGCCTGGGCCTCACTCAGCCCGAACACGCGCCGGCCATACGGGGTCGTCCACAGGAACATTTCCAGCACCAGGAAGCAAAGATGGAGCCCGGCCACGAGACCGGTGAGGAGAGAGGCGGCGGCGGACATGGTTTGGGTTTAGCCGGCCCATCGTCCGAAACAAGGCCAAAGCCGCCGCCGCGCAGCCCGCCAGCCCTGAGCCCAGGACTGGGCCGGGCGCGGTTCCGCTGCCTTGGAACGGCGGCGCATCATCCCACCCTGCGATGGCGGCGCTGCCGGCACCCGGCTGGAACAGGGGCGAAAGTTTTTTCTTGCCACGCTGTATTAGTGTACTAATTCTGTATGCAACGCCCGCGACCGTGCCTCCGCTCCTCACCATCAACCCGCACAACGGCGTCCCCGCCTACCGGCAGCTCATGGACCAGCTCCGGCTCCAGATCGCCACCGGCGTGCTGCCGGCGGGCACGGAACTGGCCTCCACCCGCGCGCTGTCGGCGGAGCTGACGCTCAATCCGATGACCATCAGCAAGGCCTACAGCCTGCTGGAGCGCGAGGGCGTGCTGGAACGCCGCCGGGGCCAGACGCTCGTCGTACGCGCGCGCCCGGGCGGGATGGTGGAGGCCGACCGGCTGGCCCACCTGCGCCGGCGACTGGCCGAGGCCGCCAGCCTGGCCGGCCAACTGGGCATCTCCCGCACGCAGGCGCTCCGGCTTTTCCGCGCCACCCTCGATTCCTCTCCACCATGAACTCCGCTCCGCCTGCCCCCACCGCCTTCTCCGCCTGCCGGGTGACCAAATCCTATCCCGAAACCTTCATCCTGGCCCAGGACAACCGCAACCGCCGCGGGTGGGCCGGGTGCCATGGTCTTTGTCCTGACCCTTCTCCCGTTTCAGCCACTGACTGCTGCGACCGGCTTCATCCCGGCCCGACGCCACAAGTATTGGTCGCTGGGCGGGTGGGGTACGCTGGCAACCATCGCGGTCCCGCTGTCGGCACTACTGATCCGCCGGCTCGGGTTCAGTTTCATCCTCAGTTGGGTTGGACTCGGGACGGTTGCCCTCGCCACGGCCGGCACGCTCTGGCTGCTATGGTGGTGCATTCGCCGGCACTACCGCACCTGCGATCTCACCCAGGAAGCCGCGGGGCTGTCCGCGCTCCCGGCGGCAGCCCGCTCGTAAACCCAGTTTTTCTCCCATGAAAATCAGACCCACCCTCCTCGCGGCGCTGGCCCTCGCCGGCGCCGCCTTCGCCCAAAGTCCGGCGGGACCCGCCCCCGCGCCGGCTCCCGCACCCGCTCTCGATCCCGCTCAGCTCGCCCTCGCCCATGAGACGATCAAGGCCACCCATGCCGACAAGCTGATCGAGAATCTGATGGCCCAGATCAAACAGATGATCCCGCAGCTGACACCGGTGCCGGATGTTATCACCCCCGGACAGCAAAAGTACATCGACGACTATACCAGCAAGGCCATCGATCTGGCTCAGGAATCCACCACGGGCCTCCTCGGCCAGATGGACCAGGTTTACGCCAGCGTGCTCAGCGAAAGCGAATTGAAGGCGCTCAAGGCGTTCTATGATTCCCCCGAGGGACAATCCTTCGTGGCCAAGCAGCCCCAGCTCATGCAAAAAATGATGCCCCTCCTCCAAGGCATGCAGCGTGAGCTGATGCCCAAGATACAGGCTCTCGCCGGGCAGATGCAGGCCGCCTTGAAAAAAGCCCGGGAAGACGCCGCCGCGGCCGCACCCAAGGAGGGACCCGGGACCGAGCCAGCCCCGCCCGCCCACTGACGCCGCCGCGGCCGGCATTCCCTCCCTCTGCGCGCCCGCCGCTTCCCGGCGGGCGCTTGGTTTTCCGGACGGCACCCGCCGCCGCGCCGCGTTCCACGCTTTCCTTTCCGCCGCCCGGCCCTATGCGTTGCCTCCGTGGCTTCCCCTGCTCCCAGCGCTTCCCTCACCGGCGTCCTTGAGCGCATCATCTTCTTCAACGAGGAAAACCACTACACCATCGCCGAGCTGCGGCCCGACCTGCCGGTCGCCACGGGAAAACCAGCCCGGCGCGAGCCGGTCACCATCGTCGGCCCGCTCCCCGGCGTGCAATGCGGCGAGACTCTCCGGCTCACCGGCGACTGGACCAGCCATGCGCAGCACGGCGCCCAATTCAAGGTTGCCACCTGCCAGAGCGAGCTGCCCTCCTCCGTCTACGGCATCCGCAAATACCTCGGCAGCGGCCTCGTCCCGGGCATCGGCAAGGTCTACGCCAACAAGATTGTCGACGCCTTCGGCACCGACACCTACCGCGTCCTGAGCGAGGAGTCGGGCAAGCTGCGCCAGGTCGACGGCATCGGCAAGGTCCGCGCCACCGCGATCAAGACCGCCTGGGAAGAGCAGAAAGTCCTGCGCGAGGTGCACATCTTTCTCCAGACCTACGGCGTCACCACCACCCAGTGCGTGCGCATCGTCAAGAAATGGCCGGACGGCGCCCCGGCCCTCATCCAGGCCGAGCCCTACCGCCTCGCCCGCGAAATCGACGGCATCGGCTTCAAGACCGCCGACCAGATCGCCCGCAACCTCGGCTTCGCCAACGACGCCCCGCCGCGCCTCGACGCGGGCCTCATTTTCGCCCTGCAGACCCTCGAGGAGGAGGGCCACACCGCCTATCCCCGCGGCGAGTTGGTCGACTACACCGCCACCCTGCTCGAAACCTCCGCCGACCGCGTCGAAGCCCGGATCGACGCCCTCGTCGCTGCGAAAGAGCTGATCGAGCACGGGGCCGCGGCAGCCGGAGACGGCGGCGCCAGCCCCGGCTCCCCGGGCCCGGCGGCCGCCCTGGCCGCCCACCCCAAGCGTGCTTCCCCGGCCGGCCCCACGTCCGTGCCCGCCGCGAAAAATCAACAACAAGAAATGGCGGATCGAAAATCCCGTTTCCTGCAGCTCCCGCTCAACGACCGCTGCGAACGCAAGATCGCCGGGGTCGTGCGCCGGCTCGGCGCCGTGCCCTCCGGCCTGCCCCCCATCAAGGTCGCCGCCGCCATTGCCTGGGCACAGGACAAGGCGGGCTTCGCCTTTCACCCGCTTCAGTCCGCCGCGCTCTCGCACGCCCTCACCCACAAGCTCTCCATCCTCACCGGCGGACCGGGAACCGGCAAGACGAGCTGTCTCCGCGCCCTGGTCGACATCCTGAAGGCGAAGAAGGTCCGCGTCACCCTCGCCGCTCCCACGGGCCGCGCCGCCCAGCGCCTGGCCGAGACGACCGGCGGCTTCGCCTCCACCATCCACCGCCTGCTGGCCTTCGACCCCGCCCGGGGGGGATTCCTGCACAACGAATCCAAGCCGCTCGCCACCGATTTCCTCATCGTCGACGAGTCCTCCATGCTCGACACCCGGCTTGCCGCCGCCCTGCTGCAGGCCGTGCCGTCCCGCGCCCACCTCCTGCTCGTCGGCGACATCGACCAGCTCCCCAGTGTCGGTGCCGGCAACGTCCTGAAGGACCTCATTGGCGTGAGTGCCCAGCTCTCCGCGCCCAGCGCCCCGGCACCGGCCCAGTCTGCTGCCGATCCCCGGCCCTCCGCCCTCCGCGTTGCGCACCAAGCACCGGACGCCGCCCTCCCCGTCACCCGCCTGTCCTTCGTCTACCGCCAGCAGAAGGAAAGCCACATCGTCACCACGGCCCACGCCATCAACGAGGGCATCGCCTCGCCGCCCCCCGTGGCGAGCGAAGTCGCCGCTGTTCAGGCTTGGGACGACCTGAACTTCATCGCCGCCCAGGGAGCCGAGGACTGCCTGGCCAAGATCATCGAGCTTTGCGCGCGCTATATCCCGGCGCATTTCCCGTGGCTCAATCCCATCACCGACGTGCAGGTGCTGGCCCCCATGCACAAGGGCGTGGTGGGCGTCGCCCACCTCAACACCCAGCTCCAGGCCGCGCTCAATCCCGGCGCCCCCGGCCTCCGCACGATCAGCGGCGAGTACCGCCCGGGCGACAAGCTCATCCAGCTTCGGAACAACTACGACAAAAACCTGTTCAACGGCGACATCGGCACCGTCGTCAGCGTCGACCTGGCCAAGGGCACGCTCGTGGCCGACTTCGACGGCGAGCGCCACCTCTTCGAGCGCGGCGAGTTTGCCGACACCAGCCTCGCCTACGCCATCAGCATCCATAAATCGCAGGGCTCGGAATACCCCGTCGTCGTCATCCCGCTGCTCAAGGGGCATTTCATGATGCTCCAGCGCAACCTGCTCTACACCGCGATCACCCGCGGGAAGAAAAAGGTCTTCCTCGTCGGCGAACCCGCCGCCTACGCGATGGCGGTGCGCAACAGCGAGTCGAAGCAGCGCGTCACGCACCTGCGTGAAAAAGTTCTCCATGAAAACTCTTCCACAAAGTGAAAGCTGAAAATTCGCCCGGCCGCACCACACTCACTGCCGTCGTCACCGGCGCGGGCAGCGGCGTCGGCGAAGCGGTGGCGCGCGCGCTGGCGCGGCACGGCCTCCGAATCGCGCTCGTCGGCCGCCGCCGCGAGCGGCTCGAACAAATCAGCGTATCGATCGCGCAAGCCGGCGGAACCGCTGCTGCGTTTCCGTGCGACGTGGCTGACATTGCGGCGGTGGATGCGCTCAAAGCCGCCGTGCTCGCGCGCTTCGGCGCGCCGCAAATTTTGTTCAACGGCGCGGGACTGTTCGGCGAGTGCGTCCCGATCGCCGAGTCGTCGCCGGACGTCTGGCTCGAGACGCTGCGGATCAACACGCATGGCCCGTATCTCGCGTGCCGCGCGTTCATGGCGGGCATGGTCGCGCAGGGCTGGGGGCGGATTTTCAACGTGAGCTCCGCCGCCGCGCTGTCGCCGGTCTACAATGTTTCGTCCGCTTACCAGCTCAGCAAAGTCGCACTCAATCATTTCACGCGACAGCTCGCGCAGGAGCTCGCAGGCACCGGCGTGACCGCGAATGTTCTCCACCCCGGCGAGGTGCGGACGGAAATGTTCGCCGCGATCAAGGCCGACGCCGCTTCGCGCACCGGGCCGGGCCGCGACATGTTGAAGTGGGTCGAAAAGGTCGAGCGCACGGGCGGCGACCCCGCGGAAAAAACCGCCGACCTCGTGCTCGAGATGCTCGCGCCGGCGAACGACGCGGTCACCGGAAAATTTTTGTGGATCAAGGACGGCCTCAAGCCGCCGATGCCGTCGTGGTGACAGCGGGCCGCGCGAACCTCCCGAGCGGATCCGCTCAGTTTTCCAGCGCCTGCATCACGAGGTTTTGAAAACCGTATGTGCTCTCCAGATCGTTGGCGGGAGACTGCTGCTGAAACAGCGCGAGCACGAGTTGCTCGTGCGGATCGATGCGGAAATAAGTGTTGTAGGCACCGCTCCAGCCGTAAGTGCCCGGCGAGCCCAGCACGCCGGATTCTCCGTCAGCGCTCCGCACGGCCACGCTAAGACCGAAGCCTTGCCCGGGCAAAAACGGCAGCGG
>CAISJA010000285.1 GCA_903885525.1 uncultured Opitutaceae bacterium | reverse complement strand
TGCCGTGGATGATCCGCACTTCGTGGCGTCCCTGCCGCGCGCAGGCGTGCAGGTAGCTGTCCAGCAGACTGGCGATTTCCTGCGGACGGAAGGTGTGCAAATCGAGTTCGCCTGTGATCGGGATACGGACGGGCTCCTGACTGTCCTCGGCGGGCATGGGGGCAGCCTGCCACGCGGGCCGCGTTTGGCAAAAAGGAAACCCGCCCCCCGGTGGAGCGGGTTTCCGTGACACACACTGGCGACAAAAAATCAGGTTTGGTTGCGGCGGGGCGGGATCGGCCGGCCGGCCACTTTGCCGGCCTCCGGGACCGGGGCAAACCGGGTCAACGGCAGGACCGGCTGGATCCGAACCGCCACGGGGACCAGGACGGCGGTCTGAAACTCGGCCAGTCCTTGTTGGATGCTCTGCTCGGCATCGGTCTGGCGCGAAGCCACCACGCGGTAGGTTTCCAGGCGGTAGGCTACGGTCGGGGCGGCGGGTTCCGGAGCGACCGCGGCCGTGGTGGCGGTGGTGGAGGTCGAGGCGGCGGAAGCGGCGACGGTGAGGAAAAAACTGACGAGCGGGAGGAGGAAGTTGGTTTTCATGTTCATACGATTTCTGGTGTCAGGACACGCAGCGGTTGTGCCAAGTTGCAACATGGGCCGTAAGTGCCTGCTCCGCAGCCTGCTGAAGTTTTCCCGAGCGGAATCCCGCCGGCAACTCCCGCGCAAAGTGTTCCGGCTTTGCCACGGCTCCGTCCCGGCTTTGGGACGTCGCCGGGGGGGGCCGTGGGACCGCCTGGCGACGCGAACAGTCTCGCTTCCCGTGCGCCGGCGGTTTGGATGGCGCGGTCCCTCCCGCTCCATGCTCCAGGTTGAAAATGTCACCAAGCGTTACGGTTCGCTGACCGCCCTCGACGCGCTGTCGCTGCGCATCGCCCCGGGGGAGTTTTTCGGTCTGCTTGGCCCCAACGGCGCGGGCAAGTCGACGCTCATGTCACTCGTCGCGGGTTTGCGCGCGCCGGATGCCGGCACGCTCAAGCTGGGCGGCCGGCCCTTGGCGGTGGACCAGCCGGCGACCCGGACCGATCTGGGCCTGGTGCCGCAGTCCATCGCGCTCTACGAGGACCTGAGCGCGGAGCAGAACCTGCGCATCTTCGGCGCGCTCTACGGATTGAAGGGGGCGGAACTGAAATCGCGGATCGACGAGGCGCTGGAGGCGGTGCAGCTGGCCGACCGCCGCCGCGACCAGGTGAAGCATTTTTCCGGCGGCATGCAGCGCCGGCTCAACCTGGTGGCCGCGCTCCTGCACCGGCCCCGGCTGCTGCTCTGCGACGAGCCCACGGTCGGGGTCGATCCGCAGTCGCGCCACGCCATTTTCGAGCTGCTGGAGGCCCGGGCCCGGGCCGGTCTCACGATCGTCTACTCCACCCATTACATGGAGGAGGCGGTGCGGCTGTGCTCGCGCATCGGCATCATTGATCGTGGCCGGATCCTCGCGCTCGGCACCCTCGACGAATTGCTGACCCGGCTGCCGTTTGCGGAGGAGATTTCCTTTGCCGAGTCGGCTGCCACCGCGCCGCTGGCCGGTGCGCTGGCCGCCGAAGGCACGCTGGTGACGGCCGCCGGTCAGTACCGCTTCCGGCCGCCTCCGGGCTACGCCTTGTCCGGGTTTTACCGGCGCACCGAGTCGCTCGGCCTGCCCCCGCGCTGGTTCACCAGCGCCCGGCCCACGCTGGAGGCGCTGTTCCTCCACCTCACCGGGCGGACGTTGAGAGAGTAGCCACCTTTCCATCTCCCATGCGCACCCTGCTCACCTTGGTCCGGAAGGACTTCGCGGTTTTTCTCCGCAATCCGGCGGCGGTCGTGCTGACGTTTGTGGTGCCGATCGCCTTGATTTATATCTTTGGGCTCGTCTTCGGTCTCAACGGCCGGGACAGCGGTCCCTCCGGCTTTCCGCTGGCGGTGATCAACGCCAGCCCCAATCCGGCGGCCGCCCGGCTGGTCGAGGCCCTGCGGGCGGATTCCTCCTTCCGCCTCATCACGGAACATACGAACCCGGACGGCTCGGTCCGCCCGTTGACGGTGGAGGACGCCCGGGCCGACATCCACGATCGCCGCTACAATTTCGCCCTGGTGCTGCCGTCCGACCTCCTGCGCCGCGAGGCCCTCGGGTTGCATCTCCAGATCCTCTCCAACCCGCGCAACGAGATTGAAACCCAGATGGTCAACGGTCTGTTGCAGAAGGCCATTTTCAGCCATGTCCCGCAGTTGCTCGGCCAATCCCTGCAGGACCGGGCGAAGGATTTTCTCGGCCAGGCGCGCTTCCAGGATTTCAACGGCCGCATCGCCCAGGCGGTGGCGGATGCCTTCGGCGGGGACCCGGGTGAGATCCAGCAACGGATCGAGCGGGGGGAGTTCGTCCCCCCCTCCACCGGCCCGAAAGAGAGCGGTCCGGCCGCCGCCGTCGGACAACCAGGGGCGGACTTGCTGGCCCGCATCATCAAGATCGACCTTGAGCAGGTGGTCGGGAAGGACGTGAAGAGCCCCGAGGCCACGCGGATCGTCGGCGGATGGGCCATGATGTTTCTGCTCTTCTCCCTGAGCAACGGAGCGGCGGCCTTTTTCGACGAGAAGAACAGTGGCCTTTTCCAGCGCCTGCTTTCCGCCCCGGTCAGCCGGGCCCAGCTGCTGTGGAGCCGGTTTCTCTGGGGCATTCTGCTCGGGTTGGTGCAGCTGACCGCCCTCTTCAGCGCGGGGCAATGGCTGTACGGCATCGACGTGACCGGGCATCTGGGCGGGCTGCTGGTGGTCTGCACGGCGGCGGCGGCGGCGTGCACCGCCTTCGGCATGTTTGTTGCCGCCGTCTCGCCCAACGCGCCGGCGGCGGGCGGGCTAGCGACCTTCCTGGTGCTGACGATGAGCGCGGTGGGCGGGGCCTGGTTCCCGCTCAGCATGATGCCGGAATTCATGCAGCGGGCGGGCAAGTTCACCCTCGTTTACTGGGCGATGGAAGGCTTCGCCCAGGTCTTGTGGGCGGGCGACGGCTTCCGTGCCTTGCTGCCGACGCTGGGCGTTCTCCTCGTCATCGCGGCGGCGGTGCTGAGCCTCGCGGTGTGGCGTTTCAACCGGCGCCGGATTTTCGGCTGAGCCCTGCGGCCCTGCTTATTCCGCCGGCGCGGGCGGAGGGGAAGGCGCGGCGGGGGCCGGTGGCGGCGTGGGGGCCTCAGCCTGGGCGGCAGCCCCGGCCGGCGGCAGCACGGCGGGTCCGGGCGGCGTGTACGGAGCCATCTTCGTCGGCTCGCCCAGCACAATCGGCTCCTTGGGCGGCGGGACGGGCGGCAGGTAGGGCGGCAGCTTGTGCGGCGGCAGCGGCGGCTGGGCCACCGGCCCCCGCGGCACCGGGGGCTTGCCGGCTTCCTCGTCCTCCTCCATCGCTTGGCGGAACTGCTCCTCGACTCCGCTCGCCGCCTTCTTGAATTCGCGGATGGTCTTGCCCAAGCCCCGCGCCAGCCCGGGCAGCTTGTCCGGGCCGAACAGGATCAGAACGAGCGCCATGACGACCAGAACTTCGGTGCCGCCGATGCCGTCGAAAAATGCGAGGAGGGGGATCATGGATCGTGGCGCAGGCTCGGGCCGGGACAAGCAATACAGGGGCGGCCGAGGCTCAAGCGAGCGCGATTTCGACCAGGAATTTCTGGGTCTGGCCGGGCCCCACCAGGTGGAGGCCAAGCTTGTTTTCCGGGCTGTTGGGCGGCCCCATCCACGGCTCGATGCAGTAATAGGGGACATGGTCGTCCTTCGTCCAAGTCACGATGGCGGCATCCTTGGCGGTGGTGTTGGTGAAGCCGGTGTTGAAACGCAGCCGCTGCCGGGTGGCGGACTCGGTCACGGTGAAGGCATGGCCGCGCAACCCGGTGTGGATGGTATCGATGAGGGCAGGGTTGCTGAGGGGTTCGCGCGGGCCGAGCCGGGGGCCGTCGACCAGCCGGCCGCTCTCCATGTGCTTCAGCGTCCGGGTGGCGGGCGTTTCCAGCACGTAGTCGGCGCGCGTGAGTCCGGCCGTCCAGGGCAGGGTGAAGTAGAAATGGTGCCCGGCCGACCAGGGCAGCGGAGCTGTGCCGCGGTTGGCCAGCTCCAGTTCCACATACAGTCCGTTGGGCTCAAATCGGTAGCTGACGATAAACTCGTAGTCGTAGGGATAGGCGGCCCGGGCCGCTTCGTCGGGCTGGAAGACCGCGGAGAAGCCGCCTTCGTCCAGCCGGGTGAGCTTGAATCTGCCCTGGCGCGCGATGCCGTG
>CAISJA010000284.1 GCA_903885525.1 uncultured Opitutaceae bacterium | reverse complement strand
GGCTCCGGGTGAACTTGAACCAGCCGACCTGGAGGACGACCGAGGCCAGTTCGAGCACGAACACGCCGCCGACGATCACGAGGGTGAACGGCTGGTGGATCATAAACGCCATCACGCCGATCAGCCCCCCGAGTGCGAGCGAGCCGGTGTCGCCCATGAACACCTCGGCCGGATGCGAATTGTACCAGAGAAACGCCATGCAGGCGCCGATCAGCGCCCCGCACACCACCGTGAGCTCGCCCGCGCCCGGGACGTAGCTGATGAGCAGATACTGGGAATAGACCGTGTTGCCCGCGACCCAGGCCATGAGGCCGAAGACGAGCGCCACAGTGATCGTGCACCCGACCGCCAGGCCGTCGAGCCCGTCGGTCACGTTGATCGCGTTGCTGAAGCCGACCGTCCACAGATAGATCAGGACGAGGAGCAGCCACCAGGGCATGCGGTGGATCGCCGCCTCCTTGAAGAACGGCACCCACAGCTCGCGGATCCGGGCGGAGCTTTGCGGATGCCAGAGGAGCGCGCCGAGCGCCACCAGCGTCGCAAGGGACTGCCAGGCGATTTTTTCCCACGGGGTGATGCCATCCTTGTTCTTGTGCACGACCTTCAAATAATCGTCGCGCCAGCCGGCCACGGTGAGGGCGGCGTAGACGAACAGGGCGACCAGCACCCAGATGTTCGGTTCGGCCCACAGCACGGCGCTGACGAAGACGGAGATGAATATGATCAGGCCGCCCATCGTGGGCGTATGCTTCTTGTCGAAGTAGCCCGCCCCCAGCGCCCCGGTCCGCTCATCCACGTACCCGTGCCCGAACTTCAGTTCCCGGAAACGCCGGATGAGCCACGGGCCGATGATGAACCCGATGAAGAGCGCCGTCCCGGCCGCGCCGATCGTCCGCACCGTCTGGTAATGCAGGAGGCGGAGCGGCCCGAAGAGATGGGCGTATTCTGACAGATGACTAAGCATGGCCGGTGGCGGGGGGATCGAGGATGGTTTCGAGCTGGTAGCGCCGGCTCGCCTTGAGGAACACCGCGCCGGCAAAACCGGCCAGCCGCTCGCGCACGGGCGCGAGGTCCGTCACCACGGCGACCTGCGCCGGATCGTTGCCATTCTCCAGCAGGCCTTGGCGCACGGCGGCGGCCTGGCTGCCGAGCACGTAGAGTGCATCCCCCGGCCGCAGGACCAGCGAGCGCCCGAGCTGGCGGTGGTACTCCGCCGATCCGTCGCCAAGTTCCTCCATGCTGCCGAGCACGTAGAGGCGGGGCAATCCGGGCTGGATCAGCCCGGCAAAGGCGGTGATGGCATCGTGCATCGACGCAGGATTCGCATTGTAGAAATCGCTGTACACGACGGCCTGTCCCACCTGCTGGAGCTCTCCGCGCCACTTCGACGGGGTCCACGCCGCCAGCCGCTCCTGCAACGCCGCGTCAGGCACGCCGAGTGCCGAGGCCAGCGCCAGGGCCAGCGCCGCATTCTGCGCCATCCCGCTCGTGACCCGGCGGAGCACGAAGGTCCGGCGCCCCTCCAAGGTCACCTCCGTCCGCTCCGGGCGGTGCCGCACGGTGAAGCCGAGGGAGCGTCCCGCCACCCGGACCATGTCCTCCGCCGCCGGCACGAGCACCAGCGGGTGGGACAACGCGCGGAAGGGTTCATGCTCCAGGCACGAGGCCGGAAAGACGGCCAGGCCGCCGGGCCGGTTCGCCGCCGGCAGCAGGGCTTTTTCCGCCGCCACACCGGCGACGCTGCCCAACTGGGCCAGATGGGCCGGTCCCACCATCGTCACCACACTGTGGTCCGGCTCGATCATCCGGGCGAGGCCGGCCATTTCTCCCGGCATGCTCACTCCCGCCTCCACCACGGCGGCCCGGTGGCTGGAGGGGTCCAGGCGGGTCAAGGTCAGCGGGACCCCCAGCAGATTGTTCAGGTTGCCCTCGGTGGCATGCACGTCCGGCCTCCCGCCCAGCAGCAGCTGCAACAGATCCTTGGTGGAGGTTTTTCCGGCGCTGCCGGTCACCCCCACCACCGTGCCGGGAAATTCCCGGCGGTGCTCCCGCGCGATGCGCTGGAAGGCCGCCAGCGGGTCCGACACGACCAATTGCGGCAGGGCCGATCCCGCTGTTTCCCGCTCCACCAGGGCCGCGACCGCTCCGCCGGCCGCGGCGGCGGACAGAAAATCATGCCCGTCGCG
>CAISJA010000283.1 GCA_903885525.1 uncultured Opitutaceae bacterium | reverse complement strand
CAGGGCCGCGTGACTGACCACGCCGCCGTTGTTTTGGTATTCCTTCACGAGTCGTATGTGTTGAGCTGGGGTAATCATGGGGGTCTGCGCGAAAGCCCCAAGCGTTACCGCTCACGCAGACCGACTCCGACTTAAAACCCCGCCAAAGCGGACACGGGTTCTAGTTGGCGCCGACCTCGACGTATAGCCGGCGTTCTACACCACGTTTCACCCTGGCTTCGCCCGTAACGCCTTTGGCCGAGGCCGGCGCGGCCAAGGTGGCGCTCGCCAACTGACCCAAGCGCGATACCAAGCGGTTCACCCCGCCAGCGGAGAGAGCCGGCTCAAGGCGCGCGGCGACAGCTTGGAGTGCGGCTGATTTTTCCGACGCCCCCGCCCGGCGGGGCGTCATTCGAGAAAAGTCGCCTGTCTCGGCTGCTTCGCCTGTTGGCGCGCCTCGTCGTCTTCGGCCGAATTGAGATGGCGCGGGGGACGGGCCACGCGCGCGGCCACGGCGGCTTCGCGGTCGGCCACAATCCGGTCGCACATCTTTTCAATCTGGAGGTGCAACCAATGGGTGGTCGGGCTTTCGGCGGTGTAATCGGCAGGTCCGTAGTGGTCGATCCGGCCGGTCTGGCGCAGGCGGTCATTCTGCTCAAATTCAGCACGCACCGCGGGATTGTATACCGCGTAGGTGCGGCCGCCGCCCTTTTTGACCACGGAGAAACTGGGGATGTCGCTGGGGCCGTCGGCGATGTAGATCATGTTCTGCACCGGGATGCGGCGGTCCTCGGGGGTGATCTGGGCGTTGACGTCGATGGCGGCGTTGCGGTTCGTGCCCTTGTTGATTTCGAAGATGGCGCGGGTCTTCGTGGTGTTGTCGATCATCATCCCGATCTGGGCAATCTCGGCGGCCGCCTCGAGGCCGAACTCCTTTTGGCGGAGAAAGCCGGGCCGGAGCGGATTTTCGATGAACTCGCAGCCCCAGATGCCGTCAACGTGGGCGGCGATCCGGCTGCCGCGGATCATCTCCGCGAGGCCGGTGCTCACGATGTAGTGCTCGAGTACCAGCTCGTGCTTCCCATACTCCGCCTTGGCCCGGACCCAGTCGCGGGACAGCTCGAAGAAGGCCGGCAGCCCGGGGTAGAAGCTGATTTCGCCCCCGCAGGTGCGGAGGATCTGGTTGTTCAGGCCCGCCATCGGCCCGGCCTGCACATGGGTCAGCAGGTGGTTGAGGTAGCTGATCTCCGGCGAGATGCTGTAGCCGCGCTTCCGGTACTGCCCGGCCAGGGCGTTGGTCTCGGCCCAGAAATTAGCCTCGTCCACCCCGTAACGGCGGAACAGGGGGGCCTGCATGTAGGAGGGAATAAGAGTCTTGTCGAAGTCCCAGATGCAGGCGATGGTGTTTTGTGTGAAAAGGGTCGAAGACATCGCGGATTGGTTTCACTAGGCGGCCGGACCGCCGCATGAACGTGCGCCGGATACAAAGCCGGGCACCGACCCTGACGCAATTCACAATTTCCCGCCCCCCGGGCGACCCGTATGGAGCAATTACCCGACATCACCCCGTTTCAGCTCCGCCTCGACGAACTCCAGGCGCAGATGGCGGAGCCTGCCTTTTATGCGAACCAGCGCCGCGCGGCGGAGGTGACCCGCGAGCAGCAGCAGTGGCAGGCCTTGGTGGAAAATTACCGCGCCTATGAACAGACCGGCCGCGAGGTGGCGGATCATACGGCCTTGCAACGCGACCCGAGCGCCGATCCCGGGCTGCGGGAGCTCGCGGGCATGGAGCTGCCGGAACTGCAGGCCCGGCGCGACCGCCTGCACGCCGCCGTGCTGCAGGCGATGATCCCGCCGGAGCCGGCGGACTCCCGCAACACCGTCATGGAAATCCGGGCCGGGGCCGGGGGCGACGAGGCCAGCCTCTTTGCCGCCGACCTCCACCGCATGTACGTCAAGTATGCGGAGGGCCGCGGGTGGAAAATCCAACCGATGAGCTCGAGCGGCTCCGACCGGGGCGGGTTCAAGGAGGTCATCTTCCTGATCACGGGCGACCAGGTTTACAAGCGCCTCAAATATGAGAGCGGCGTCCACCGGGTGCAGCGCGTGCCGGTGACCGAGGCGTCGGGCCGCATCCATACCTCCACGGTCACGGTGGCCGTCCTGCCCGAAGCCGAGGAGGTGGACGTGCAGATCGATCCGCAGGATCTGGAGATCACGGTGCAGCGGGCCAGCGGCCCGGGCGGGCAGGGGGTCAACACCACCGACTCCGCTGTCCGCATCATCCACCGGCCCACCGGCCTGATGGTGTACTGCGCCGACGGCCGGTCCCAGCAAAAGAACAAGGCCCAGGCGATGGCTGTGCTCCGTTCCCGGCTGCTCCAGCGCAAGGAGGACGACGAGCAGGCCAAGTACGCGGCCCGCCGCCGCAGCCAGATCGGCACCGGCGACCGCAGCGAGCGGATCCGCACCTACAATTTCCCGCAGAACCGGCTGACGGACCACCGCATCGGGCTTACGCTCCACAGCCTGCCGGCGCTGTTGGAGGGCAATCTCGACGCGCTGTTCGAGGCGCTGCAGCGTGCGGAATTTGAGGAGAGGCTGGCCGAGCTGACCGGAGGACCGCGGCCGCTGCCCCGCAGTCTGGCCGTGGAGGACGAATGAGCATGCACACCCTGTTGGAAATCATCCGGCGCTCGACCGAGTTTCTCGACAAGCATGGGATCGAGAACGCGCGGCTGAATGCCGAACTGCTCACCGGCCACGCCCTCGGGCTGAAGCGGATGCAACTTTACCTGCAGTTTGAGCGCCCGCTGGCGGAGAGCGAGCTGGAGAAGATCCGCCCGCTGATGAAGCGGCGCAGCACCCGCGAGCCACTGCAGTATATCATCGGCACCACGGAATTTTGCGGGCTGACCCTCCGGGTCGACCGCCGCGCCCTGATCCCCCGGCCCGAGACGGAGCGGCTGGTGGAGCTCATCACCGAACGCTTCGCCGCGCCACCCGCCCGCGTGCTCGATCTCGGCACCGGCTCGGGCGCCATCGCGCTGGCCCTCGCGCAGCACTATCCCGCCGCCGCCGTGACGGCGATCGAGCGCAGCGCCGGGGCCCTGGCGCTCGCGCGGGAAAATGCCGCGGCCTGCCAGTTGGCCGGGCGGGTCCGTTGGATCGAGTCGGATTGGTTTGCCGCCGTGCCCGCCGGGGAAAAATTCCACCTGATCGCCGCCAATCCGCCCTACCTGACGGCTGCCGAGGTGGCGGAAACCGAACCCGAGGTCAGGGCGCACGAACCGGTGGACGCGCTCACGCCCGGGCCCGACGGGGCGGCGGCGCTGACCTGGATTCTCCGGACGGCCCCGGAGCGGCTGGAACCCGGCGGACTGCTGGCCATGGAAACCGGCCTCGCCCAGCACGCGGATTTGGCCTCCCTAGCCGCCGGGCTGGGCTATACGGCCGTGGAATTGCTGCGCGACCTCACCGGCCGCGACCGCTACTTCCTGGCCCGGGTGGAGTGAGGCTCAGCCGCTGGTCCCGCTGGCCGGGGCGAGCGGAGCGGTGCCGTTGGCCCAGTATTGCGGATCCTTCGCCAGTTTGGCGGCATCGATGACCACGCGCAGGGTCTCGCGCAGATGGATGTCGAGTTTGGCGGCGGTCTCGCTGTCGAGGGCATCGGTGTCTCCGTCCTCCGGGGCCGGAGGCGTGGCGGCCGCGGACTTCGGGCTGGCTTTTTCCGCGGCGATCACGGCATCAAGCTTCACCTCGCGCTTCGCGAAATCCTTTTTGGCCAGGCGCGCGAAATCGGCGTCCATCTTCTTTTTAAACTCGGTGTCCGACTTTTTCTGGACCTGCCGCTCCTCCAGGTTGAGCGAGACCGTCTTGTGCTCCACCTGCTCCTTGAAGCGGTTCACGCTTTGCTGGAGGTACTGGAATTCTTCCAAGGCTTGCTGGCGCTCATGGCTGGCCTGCGCCAGCGGCTGCACGAAGGCCCGGTCCAACGGCTTGCCCACGAAGGGGGCGGAGCGGATTTCGTCCCAGACCAGGGCATGCGGCAGGCTCGCTTCGCCCACCGGCAGGTAATCGTCGATCGAGGGCAGAGCGATGTCGGGGACCACCCCCTTGTTCTGCGTGGAGGAACCGTTGGGCAGGTAATATTTTTGGATGGTGAGCTTGGCGGCACCGGATTTCTCCGTGCTGACCGGACTGAGCCGCGGCATGTAATTCTTCATGTCGAGCACGGCCTGGACGGTGCCCTTGCCATGCGTCATGCTGTCGCCGACGATGATCGCCCGGCCGTAATTTTGGAGCGCGCCGGCGAAAATCTCGGAGGCCGAGGCGCTGAAGCGCGAGGTGAGCAGGGCGAGCGGACCGCTGTAGGTAAGGTGGTTGCTGGTATCGCTGTCGACCTGGATGCGGCCGGCGTAATCGCGGACCTGCACGACGGGACCCTGGCCGATGAAGAGGCCCGTGAGATTGATGGCCTCGGGCAGGGACCCCCCGCCGTTGCGGCGCAGATCGATGACCAGGGCCTGCACGTTTTCCTTCTTCAATTTGCCCAGCAGCTCGGCGACATCCTTGGAGGCCATGGACTGGGTGTCGGCGGTGTCGGCCCCGTCGTCCGCGATGCCGTAGAAGGAATTCAGGGTGATGACCCCGACGGGCACGGTCCCATCGCCGGCAGGGACATCATAGATGGCGGCCGAGGCGCGGGCCTCGTCGAGGTGGATGACATCGCGGATGAGGGTGACGGTCTTGGTCTGGCTGGCGGAGGCGACGGCGTCGTGCGTCTGCAGGGTGAGGATGACTTTCGTGCCCTTGTGCCCGCGGATCATTTCCACGATGTGGCGGAGCTTCATGCCCACAATGTCGACGGGGTCGCTACCGGTCTGCTGCACGGTGGTGATCTTGTCATTGACCTTGATCTGGCCGCTGAGATCGGCCGGGCTGCCCGCCTTCACCTCTCGCACCACGCAGTAGCCGTCATCGTCTAGGCCGAGCACGGCACCGATCCCGACCAGCGACAGGCGCATCTGGATGCTGAAATCATCCAAAGTCTCCTTGGAAAAATAGGAGGAATGCGGGTCATACATCTTGGTCAGGCTGCTCAGGAAGGTTTCCTGGATTTCATAGGGCTCGATGTCGGAGATGTTTTTCAGGATCCGTTCGTGCCGCTTGCGGGTGATGCTTTTGGCCTCCTTCAGGCTCTTCCCGTCGAGGAGCGAGGGGAGGAGCAGATACTTCAGGCGGGCGGTCCAGAGCGTGTCCGCTGCGGCGACGTCGGCCGGCCAGGGGCTTTTGCTCCGGTCGGGGAGATAGGTGTCGCGGGACTTGAAATCGATGTCGTGGTCGAGCTGAGCGAAGAGCCAGTTGATGCGGCTCTGCACCCTTTGCTCGTAGAGACGGAAAATGGTGAAGGCGGCGTCGATATTGCCGAGGTAGGCCAGATCCGTGTTGAGGCGGGGGCCGTATTGGGCGCGCAGGGTGGTCTCATCTGCGGCGGTGAAAAAGAGGTGCTGCGGGTCCAGGTCGCCCATGTACTCGGTCACCAACTGCTGGTAGTCCGTATTGTTGACCGCGTCCTTGTTGTAGTGGAAGTATTCGAGCATCTGCAGCAGGGTGCGCGTCTCATTGCTCATGAGCGGCGTGGTGCTGTAGGTGTGGTCCGGAGCCGCCAGGGCAACGCTGACGAGGAGGAGCAGACCGAGGAAGGTGCGGGGGAGGCGATGGATCACGGTGGGATGAGGGGTTATCGGCGTGAATTTGGCACGCTGGAAAGGAAATTATGCTAAAAGCTAATGATTGGCGACCCCGGCAGATTGGTTTGGTGCCGGCCCAACAGCCTTGTGAGCCGGCATATCAACGGCGGCTCAAGAGATCCTTGGCTTCATCGAGCAGCCGTTTCTCCTGGTCGGTGAGGGCGCCAAAGCCGTGGCTGTTGATTTTGTCGAGAATCCGGTCCACCTCGGAGCGCAGGCTGGCCTGCTGGTGCAATTCGAGGCGGGACTTGGGAGTGGTGACGGCCGTCCGCTTTGGGCGTCGCCTGAGCCAAGCGGGCCAGGCAAACGAGGTGGCCAGGTCCAATCCGTTGCGGGCATAGAAAAAGCGGTAAAACAGCCACCCGGCTAGCATGCCGCCCAGGTGGGCGGAGTGGGCGATGCCTTGATCAAAACCTCCTCGGGGCAGTTCACCGAAGAGAAAGCCGACCAATTCCACCCCCAGCAGTATCCAGGCCAGCAACTTCGGCTTGACGGTGATGGGGAGGACGTAGAAGGCGAGGAAGGTGACATCCTGCTCCGGAAAAAGGCAGGCAAAGACGACAAACAACCCCGCCACAATCCCGGATGCGCCGAGCAGGACCAGCCCGCCCTGATTGAAATGGCAGGCGAACCAGAACAGGGCGCCGAGGAGGGCGGCGGAGAGGCTGAGCCCGAGAAAACGCACCGATCCGAGCGGCCCAATCAACTCCCGGCCAATCAGATAGAGGCTCAGGCAATTGAAGAGCAGGTGGAGAATCCCTCCGTGCATCAGCACATAGGTCAAGAGGGTCCAAACCCGGCCGTGGCGGAGTCCCGCCGGGGTCAGGACCAGCAATCTTTCCAGCGGGAAAAGATCCCAACTCGAGGTGGCTAGTTGCAGGACGAACGCCGCGATCAAGGCGCACACCATCCAAGTCAGCATGGAGGTGCCTTGTTGGGGATAACCGGGTCTCATGTAGCTGCGGTCCGCAAGCATGCGAGGCAATGTATTTTCGTGCCGCCCGAAGACAAGCCCTCATCGCGAAAAAGCCCCTCCGCCGCGCTCTTGACAGGCTGCCCGAATGCCTTTGGCCTTGGCCAATGGCTAACAAAGCAGAAAAATGGAAAGATAACGTCGCCGGCAAATTCTACGTCGATCAGCAATGCATCGATTGCGACCTTTGCCGTGAGACTGCACCCGCATTTTTTACCCGTCACGAAGAGGGCGGTTATTCTTACGTGCACAAGCAACCCGCCTCGGAGGAGGAAATCGCGCTGTGCACCGAAGCCCTGGAGGGCTGCCCCGTCGAGGCCATCGGCAACGACGGCGAAGAGTGACCTTTTCCCCTGCGCAGCTTCGGCTGCGCTTTTTCTGCCCGGAAGGTTAATCTATGCATGCATTCACATTAACAAAACTGGGCTGGACCGCCTGCCTTGCCACGCTGGCCTGGGTGACGGTGCTGGGCGCGCAGACCTCCCCCGAGGTGGTGGTGATGCCGGACTATCCGGTGACTTCCGCCAACATCGCCAACCCCGAGCCGGTCGGGACCGCCCCGACGCCCGTGTCGGCCCTGCGTTTCGAGCCGAGGGTTGACGTCCAGGCGCGCAATCTGGCGGAAAACCAGGCCGACATCTCCATTCGCGGTGGGACCTTTGAGAACAGCGGTTTCCGTCTCGGGGCGTTCTCCCTCTCCGATCCGCAGACCGGCCACTACCTGGCGGAAATCCCTGTGAGTCCCTTCATGCTGGGCGGGCCTCGGGTGCTGACTGGGGCGGAGAACGCCCTCGGTGGCTTCGGGGCTGTGGCGGGGACGGTGGCCTACGGCTGGCGCCCCATCGCTCCGCGGGGCGAAGTGACCGTGGCAGGAGGGGATGATCATTTCGGCCGCGGAAGTCTGTACCTAGCCGGCCTGTCTCCGGCGGAGGGCCAGCGGGCGCAGGTGGGCGCGGACGTGGAGTGGTCCCAATCGCGTTCGGACGGGTCGGTGCCCTTTGGCGACCAGAATTTCTCGCGCGTGGGTGGCCGCGTGCAGGTGCGCACGGCCCGGATGCAGACCGATTTCTATGCCGGCTATCAGCACAAGTTTTTCGGCTGGCCTGATCTGTATACTCCTTTCGGGGTGGACGAGACCGAGAACCTGCAAACGGTCCTGTTGGCGGCAAATTCCCGCTGGCAGCTGGCCGGCCGGGGATTTCTGGAGTTCGGCGTGTATTCCCGCCGCAATAAGGATGACTACGAGTACAACCGGGCGATCCCCGGCGAATTCAATCCCTACCAGCACACCACGTGGGCGCGGGGCGGCGCGTTGCAGGGACGGGCTGAGGCCGGCGAATGGGCGCTCGACTATTCGCTGGAGGCGATGCACGACGACCTGAATTCCACCGCCCTGGCGTTCGGCCCCTATGATAACCGCAATCAATTCAAAGCGGCCTTCGTGCCGGAGCGGAGCTTCGCGACGGCCGAGGGGGCATGGGTTGTGCAGGCGGGGGGGCGCTATGATGACTCCAACCATGGCGGGCCGGCGGTCTCGCCGGTGTGGCGCACCGAGTGGCAGGCGAAGTCGGGTTGGAGCACGCACCTGGAATATAGCGGCAGCACGCAGCTGCCCACCTACACCGCGTTGAAATCCAGCCCGACGGCCGGGTTGTTTCGCGGCAACCCGAACCTGGGGCGGGAACGCAGCCGCAATCTCGAGCTGGGCCTGACCGGGACGGCGGCGGGCTGGTCCGTGGGGGCGGCGGTGTTTCACCGGCAGGACGACGCCTTGGTGGACTGGACATATCTGCGAGGAGTGACGGCCCGCACGGCCAACCCCGTCGACATCGGCACGACCGGAGCCGAGATGGTGGCGAGGCATCATACGGCCCGCACCGAGCTGGTGGTGGGGTACACCCGTCTCCGCAAAGCCGCCGACTACGGGTCGGCGGCGGTGGACGCCAGTTTCTACGCGATGAATTTTCCCCGTGACCGCCTGACCGCCGCCCTGACGTGGCGCCTGGGTGGCGGATGGGAATTGCGTTCGGACAACGAATATCGGCGGGAGGAGCCGAATCTGCTTCGCACCGTGGGGGGCGACCACACCATCCTGTCCTCGCTCGGCCTGCACTTCGCCCCGCCCGGGGCACCAGGGTGGGAGTACGCGCTGCGGGTGGACAACCTGTGGGATTCCTCCTTTGAGGAAGTACCCGCCGTGCCCGCGCCCCGCCGGCAGTTCGCCGGGGAAATCACCCGGCGCTGGTGAGTGGTGGAACTGCTTACAAGTGCGCCGGTTGTTTCCAACCCGCCATTTTCCTCTGGAAAAACCGGGGCAGGTGCTGATTTTG
>CAISJA010000282.1 GCA_903885525.1 uncultured Opitutaceae bacterium | reverse complement strand
TGACTTCCCGCAGCGCATGCGCGGGAAGGCTTTTCGTCATTGTGTTCCAGTTCATCCCATCCTCTCTTGGCACTCCGCGCGGCAATTAGCCAGAAAAATCGGTAAACCGTTGTCGCTTCCTGCAACAGGCTTTCAGCAGTACGGAGCCCTGGGCACGCGGCCCAGAGGACCCACCACCGCTTGATCTGCGCCCGGCGGCGCTGATGATCGGGGGTCATGGCTCAGGCCCCGACCGGGTGCCAGGTGGTCTTGAACTCCACAAAATCGCGGATCTCGTAGAGGCTTTGCGCCTGGTCCGAGTACCAGTCGGGCGGCGTCTCGGCGGCATGGAGCTTCACGCGCTTGACGCTCTCGGCGGCACCGAGCCGCAGCGTCTGGCGCTCTGCGGCGTGGGCGACACCGCTGAGCGCGCGCAGGTGCGTGTGCGTGGCCATGGTGGGCAGGATCTCCGGGCGGAAGCCGGTGAGCAGGTTGACCACCCCGCCCGGCAGGTCGCTCGTGGCCAGCATCTCGCCGAGCGCGATGGCGGGATAGGGTCGGGACGAGGAGGCGAGCGCGACGACGGTGTTGCCGCTGGTGATGAGCGGGGCGACCAGCGAGACCAGCGCCAGCAACGGCGCCGACTCGGGCGCCAGCACCCCCACAATGCCCATCGGCTCGGTGACGGTGAAGTTGAAGTACGGCGCGGCCACCGGATTCACGCTGCCGAGGACCGACTCATATTTGTCGGTCCAGCCGGCATAATAGATCAGGCGGTCGATGGTGGCGGCGATTTCCTTGGCGGCGGCCCGCCGCGCCGGGGGCGTCGCATCCCCCAAGGTCAGCGCGTCGCTCAGGTCGGCTTGGCGGGCCTCCAGCATCTCGGCGAGGCGGTAGAGGATCTGGCCGCGATTGTAGGCGGTGCGCCGGGCCCAGCCGGGGCCGGCCTTGGCGGCGGCCTCGATGGCATTGCGCAGGTCCTTGCGGGAGCACTGCGGGATGTTGGCGAAGAAGGCGCCAGTGGCGTCGGCGAGCGGATACGTGCGCGCACTCTCAGAGCGGATGAACGCCCCGCCGACATAGACCTTGGGGGTCTTGGTGATGGGAAGACGGGTCATGGGAGAAAGGGGAACTTAACCACGAAGGCACACGAAGGGGGAACATGGCTTGGGAGTTTCCGGCCGCATCCCCGTCGATTGAATTCGTGTCCATCCGTGTTCATTCGTGGTTTATTTTGCTGAAATTCAGGCGGTGGGGGGGGCGTCGTCCTGGAGGTGGCTGACCTCCCGGTAGCGGAGGGCGATGAAGGCGAAGACGACGGCGGTGACCATGGCGAGCACGGCGAAGAAGACATAGAACGAGGCGCCGGGCAGCTTGCTGGTGCCGTCGGGGTTCTGGATGAATTTCTGGACGAGCGCGGTGAAGAGGTTGCCCGCCGTGATCGACCAGAGGTAGAGCGCCTGGACGACAGCCTTGAGGTGCTTCGGGGCCTGGGTGTAGGCAAACTCCAAGGCGGTGATGGAGGTCATCACCTCGCCGGAGGAGAGGATGAGGTAGGCGGGGAGCTGCCAGAGGACGTTGACCTTGTGGCCGGCGACGAGCTGTCCCTCGATCCAGGCACTGATGAGGAAGGAGACACCGATGGTGAAGATGCCCAGGCCGATCTTGCGCAGCGGGGTGAGCTTCCACACCCGGTCCAGGGCGGGATAGACGCCGTACTGGAAGACCGGAATGAGCGCCAGGATCATGATCGCATTGACCGCCTGTAGCTGGGAGGAGAGCAGCTCGAAATTCCAGCCGAAGAGGGAAAAGTGCCGTTCCATCTTCTCCGCCTGGAGCACCCATTCGCCGCCGCTTTGGTCCCAGAGCGACCAGAAGACGGCGACAAAGGAGAAGAGGATGGCAAGCCGGCCGAATGCCGCCATGCTCTCGCGGGTGAAGGTTGCCGACTTAAACTGTTCCCAGGTTTCCAGCGGGCGGCTCCAGGAGCCTTTCGGCGGGATGTGGACGAACTTGTAGCGGCCGCTGAAGAAAATAAGCGTAGCCAGGAACATGAGGACCGCGGGCAGACCGAAGGCGACGCCGGGGCCGCAGTGCTTGAGCAGCACGGGCACCAGCGAGATGGAGAAGAACGAGCCGAAGTTGACGGCGAAGTAGAACCAGCCGAAGGCGCGGGAGACGAGGTGCTGGTTGCCGGAGCCAAACTGGTCGCCGACATTGGAGGAGACGCAGGGCTTGATGCCGCCCGAGCCGAGGGCGATGAGCCCGAGCCCCAGGAATAGGCCGAGGCGGGTCGGATCGGCGGCCAGCGCCACGCAGCCGGCGCAATAGACGAGGGAGATCCAGAAGACGGTGCGGTACTTGCCCCAGAAGGCGTCGGCCACGATGGCACCGAGCATGGGGAAGAAATAATTGGAGGCGACGAAGAGGTGGTACCAGTAGTTGGCCTCGTTCTCGTTCATCGGGGCCAGCTCGCCGGCGCGGTTGCGCAGGTACTGCGTCATGTAGATGACGAGGATGGCGCGCAGGCCGTAGAAGCAGAAGCGCTCGGCGGCCTCGTTGCCGATGATGTACTTGATGCCCGGGGGCATCCGGTCCGTCTTTTCCGGGGTGGTGCGAAACTTGAATTCAGCCATGAGAGGAGGGTTTGGAACCGCAGATGGACACAGATAAACACATATCAGAGGACGATCCGTTCCCATTCTAATTTGGGACGCCGGAAATTGAGGACCAGTCCCACCTGGTGCTGGGAAATCTTTAGGTGGTTAAGCATCTGCGCACGTTCGACGTCGGCAATCTGGTCGATCACCTTGGCGTCAACAATCACCGCGTCGTCCACGATCAAGTCGGGCACATACTCGCCAACCGGGACACTGTTGTCGATGACTTCAAAACGTTGCTGCTGACGATAGCGCCAGCCACGCCGTCCCAATTCAACCGCGAGAGCATTTTCGTACGGCTTCTCAAGGAGGCCAGCACCCAAACCATGCAGCACCTCCATCGCGCAACCGATGATGGCGAAAGTCAGTTGCGCCTGCGGTCCATCATATCTGTGTGCCTCTGTGTGCATCTGTGGTTTCAAACCTCTGGCCTTAAACCAGCCGGCAATAGTCGAGGAGGCCCTGGCGGCCGCCTTCACGGCCGAAGCCCGATTCCTTGTAGCCGCCGAAGGGCGAGGCCGGATCAAACTTGTTGAAGGTGTTCGCCCAGACGACGCCAGCCTTGAGCTCGGTCGACAGCTTGAGGATGCGCGAGCCTTTGTCAGTCCACACGCCCGCGCTGAGGCCGTAGGCGGTGTTGTTGGCCTTCTCCACCGCCTCCTCGACGGTACGGAAGGTGAGGATGGCGAGCACGGGCCCGAAAATCTCCTCGCGGGCGATGCGGTGGCTCTGCGCGACGCCGGTGAACAGCGTCGGCGGCAGGAAGAAGCCCTTGGTCGGAAGGCGGCCGGGAGGCTGCCACAACTCGGCGCCTTCCTTGACGCCGGCGGCGAGGTAGCCCTTGACGGCCTCCAACTGCTCGCGCGAGACGATGGCGCCGACGTCGGTATTCTTGTCGAGCGGATCGCCCACGCGCAGGACCCGGAGGCGCTGGCGGAGCTTGGCCACCACGGCGTCGGCCACGGGCTCGTGCACGAGCAACCGGGAGCCGGCGCAGCACACCTGGCCTTGGTTGAAGAAGATGCCGTT
>CAISJA010000281.1 GCA_903885525.1 uncultured Opitutaceae bacterium | reverse complement strand
CTTTTCGAGCTCCATCCAGTCGGAGGCGGTGGCGCGCTGGTTCTTGCGGTCCTTGACGGCGCCCGCGAGGTGGATGGCGTTGCCGTAGAGGAGGAATTTTTCGGTCAGGGTGGTCTTGCCCGCGTCCGGGTGCGAGATGATCGCAAAGGTGCGGCGGCGGGCGATTTCCTGGACGGGAGTGGGCATGAAGGAAACGACGGAAAGGGCCAATGCCCGGGAGGGAAAGCTAAATATGCAAGCCCTGCTTGGGGCGGGTAGCGGGGATTGGGGCCAAGGTCGCCGGCTCCCCTGCCGGACGCCTGAGCGGGGCCGGCCACAGCCGCGCGCGTCCCGCCATTACACGGGGCAATGCGGTGGTGCTTGGGCACGGGCATTTGCCCGCCAGGCCGTGCGTCCCACTCGCGGTCGCGACAGCGCATTTCAATTTCAGAAGCGCGGCGTTGGGCCGATAACAGGGTATGGATCCCATTCTCGCCAAGTTGATGGCTGATTTCCACCTGGTGCTGGCGGATCTGGCCCGGGCGCTGCTGCAGCTAGGGCCGCAGGACGGGGAAGAGTCGGAATCCTGAGGGCCGGAGCGTTTTAAGCTTCTGCGGAGGCGGAAACCCGCAATATTGCGAGGATGATACCCTCGTTGAAGCTGCGTCCCAATGCCAAGGCCCGTGTCCTGGAGGGGCACCCGTGGGTGTTTGGCAATGAGTGCGAGGCGCTGCTGCCGGCGGAGCACGATGGCGAGGTGGTGGAGTGCCGGGACCGCACCGGCCGGTTCGTGGGCTCGGGCATCTATAACTCCAAGTCCCAAATCGTCTGGCGCCGGCTCAGCCGGGAGCACGTCACGCTGGATGCGCCCTGGTTGCGCGCACGGCTCCACGAAGCCATCGCGCGGCGTGCGGGGGCCGGTCCGGCAGGAAGTGGCGACCCCGCCCGGCAACGCTACCGCCGGCTGGTCTGGTCGGAGTCGGACAGCCTGCCCGGCGTGGTGGTGGACCAGTTTGACGACACCCTGGTGGTGCAGGTGCAGACCCTCGCGATGGACAGGCACAGCGGGTTGCTCGGCGATCTGCTGACCGAACTGACCGGGGCGAGGGAGGTGGTTTTTCGCAACGATTCCAATCTCCGCCGGCTCGAAGGTTTGCTGTCCGAGGTGCACACGCGCAGCGGCCGCCCATGGGAACCGCGCTGGGCCACGATCGGCGGCTTCGACTACTGGCTCGACCTGCAGCACGGCCAGAAGACCGGTTTCTACCTCGACCAGCGGCTGCAACATCCGGCGGTGGCGAAGTATGCCGCCGGCCGGCGCGTGCTCGATGCCTTTTGCAACCAGGGGCCGTTCGCCCTGCATTGCGCCCGTGCCGGCGCCGTGCAGGTGCTCGCGCTCGACAGCGCCGACGAAGCCATCGCCCAAGGCCGCCAGAACGCCGGGCGGAACGCGGTGGCGGTCGATTTTCAGGCCCGCAACGTCTTCGATTGGTTCACGGCCCAGCGCGAGGTCGCGCCGGCGTGGGACCTGATCATCCTCGATCCGCCCCCCTTTGCCAAATCCAAGAGTGCGCTGGAGAACGCTCTGCGGGGTTACAAGGAGCTCAATTTGCGCGCGATGAAGGCGCTCGCCCCCGGCGGTATTCTGGCCACCTACACCTGCTCGCACCACATGCATGAAGCGGAACTGCGGCAGGTGCTGGCCGAGGCTGCGAACGATGCCAAGCGCCGGGTCCAGGTGCTCGAATGGTGCCACCAGCCGCCGGACCATCCTGTGCTCGCGACGATGCCTGAGAGCGAATACCTCCGCGGGTATATCCTCCGGGTGGAATAGCCGGACTCCACGCCGCCGCTTTCGGTCCACGGAGGGCGAACGCCCGCTGCGCAGGCGGAGCAGTGCTGTGGCACGGCGCCGACACGGCGCGGAGGAGCGGGCTATGACCATTTCTTCGCCCCCACCCGGGCGAGCGCGACGGTCTGCCACCCAGGGCGCGGCTCAGTGCAAGGCCGCCAGCACGGGAGGACGGAGCTTCGGTGCGCGGCGCGGACCCGACGCGGCCGTTGGGTGCCCCAAGGCCAGGGGCGCGCGGGAGTGATTCCGGCCGCTGCCCTCGGTGAGCTGCCGCAGATGGCCGACTGATTCCTTGAGCATGTGGGACTGGCTGTTAAGTTCTTCGGCGGCGGCGGCG
>CAISJA010000280.1 GCA_903885525.1 uncultured Opitutaceae bacterium | reverse complement strand
GTCGAGGGACAGGGAGGTGTCCTTGGCGACGTCCTTGCTGTAGTGCAGGTCCTCGATGCCGCCGCCGCCGTTTTCGGGCTGCTTGGAGCGGCTGGCAAAGGCGGCGCCGTCACCGCTGACGGAGGCCGCCTGGCCGGTGATCTTGATGTAGCTGTCGAAGTTCGGGAAGGCGTCGGGGGCTTTGTCCGCGCCGCGGAGGGAGAGGCCGGACAGGGCCAGCACCGCGCCGGCCACTAACCCGGCGCTACGGAGGTAGGTAAGATTGTTCACGTTCATGGCGTGCAAGGGTTGGGGTTAGTACCGGAAGTGGTAGCTGACGTTGGAGCCGTGGGGGGCTTCGTGGCAGCCGGCGGTCCAGCAGGCGCCCTGCATGAGGCGAGAATTGTGATTCTCGGTGCCGTTGAGGATGGCGTTGCCGTTGATCTGTCCGCTGCTGGTGAGCACGCCGTTGACGGTGGTGGCCACCGGGGCCTCCAAGTGGCAGCGCAGGCAGAGGTTGGCGTCGCGGGCGACGAGCATCTTCTGGTTGACCGTGCCGTGCGGGTTGTGGCAGGCGGTGCAGCCTTCCTTGATCGCGCCGTGCTCATAGACGAAGGGCCCCTTCTGCTGGGTGTGGCACTTCGTGCAGGTGGCGGTCTGCTTCTCGATGTCGAAGCCGGAACCGGCGATGGCCGCGCCCTCGTGGACATCATGGCAGTCGGAGCAGCTCATCTTGCCGTTCAGCACCTGGTGGCTGTTGGGGAGGGAGAATTGGGCGCGCTTGTCGAGGTGGCAGGCAAAGCAGGCCTCGGGCGACTTCTGCGGGTTGACGATTGAGCCCTTGCCGCCGCCGGCGGCGACGTGCTTGCTGGCGGGACCGTGGCAGGCTTCGCAACCGATGTCGCGGCCCTTGTCGTCCTTCAGCGCCAGGCGGGCATGGGAGGAAGAGGCGAAATGCCCGGTTTTTTCTTCATGGCATTGCGCGCATTCTTTGGAGCCCACATAGGTGGCTCCGGCGATCTGCGGAGGGGCGACCACGGTGCGGTCGACCATCACGCACGACACCAACAGAAGGCCCCAGATGGCGGCGCCTCCGAATATCAACGTGCTTTTGGTCCAGCGAGAGGGAGAGCTCATAGCGGATGTTTGGGTTAGGAATTTTTGGGGTGACAATGGGTGCGCACAAGGCGTGCAGGTTTGTTCTTCACTCGGTCCAGTCTGCCAGAAGCCACCCCTTGGCGACTCCGCATGCCTTGTGCGAGTCTATGCAGGTCTTGCGCAAATTTTGCTATTCCCAGTAGTTCTGGGAATAGCAAATCTTATCCGACCGGACAAACATTCTTACTTATCAGGTGATTTTACTACTGGCTTCGAGAAATTTTTCTCGTCGCAAAAATGTGGTTGGTCCGCCCCGGCTGAACAGCCCCCTGGCCCCGCTGGCCGCCCGCTGCTCCGTGTCCGCCCCGCGGCAGGCCGGCGCGAATCGCTCCCCCTTGGAACGCCCGGGTTTCAATGCGGATGCCGGTGCGACAGACTGTGCGGCCGCTCCAACCCGTGCTCCAGCATCAGGGCCTCGTCAGCCAGCAACGCCAGGGTCGGACCGTCCGCCACCACACCACCGTGATCGAGGATGATGGCGCGGGGGCACAGTTCCACCACCAGCTCCAAATCGTGGGTGGCGATCAGCTTCGCCGCCGGGATGCCCCGGAGCAGCGCCTTGAATTCGCGCCGGCCCCGGGGATCAAGGTCGCTCGTGGGCTCGTCCAGCACGAGGATGCTCGGTTCGCAGGCCAGCACGCCGGCCAGACAGGCCCGGCGTTTCTCGCCCTGGCTGAGATGGTGGGTGTCCCGCGGGCCGTACCCGGCGAGCCCCACCGCGGCGAGGGCGCGGTCCACCCGCCCGGCCACTTCCGCCGGGGGCAACCCGAGCTGCTCGGGCCCGAATGCCACATCCTCGGCCACCGTCGCGCAAAAGAGCTGGTCGTCAGGATCCTGAAACAGCAACCCGACCTGTCGGCGGATCCGCGCCAACCGCGCGCGCGTGATCGCCTCGCCCTGCACCCGCACCGGGCTCTCCCCCCGCCCCGGCGTCTCCGGCAGAAGACCGTTGAGGTGGAGCAACAGGGTGGATTTGCCGGAGCCGTTGGGGCCGAGCAGCGCCACACATTCGCCCGGGGCCAGCCGGAAACTGACCCCGCACAGGGCACGGTGGCCGTCCGGATAGCTGAACTCCAGCCGGTCGACTTCGAGCGCCGGGGTCATTGCCACCCCCTCGCGCACATCGCGGCGTAGATCCGCTCGGCGCGCTCCGAGGCGCGGAGGAACAGCCGGCCGACGACGGCCGCAGGAGCGCGCCACGCCAGCCGCCGCGGCTGAAAGGTCCGGCTGAGGGCGGCCCGCTCCATCCGCTGGGCCTCATCGCGGAGGACAAACAGGTAGCGGTGCATCAAAGTCAGGGTAGTCAGCAGCACGAGGGGCAGAGGCAGCCGCCG
>CAISJA010000279.1 GCA_903885525.1 uncultured Opitutaceae bacterium | reverse complement strand
TGGCTGCCGAAGTCCACCCGCGGATTGGCAGCGAGGAATCCCGCGATGGCGGCGGCGAAGGTGGCGCCGTATTCGGCGCGCTTCTTCGCGCCGACGCCGGTGATGCCGTCCATCGCCTCGATCTCCACCGGGTATTCGCGGGCCATCTGGCGCAGGGTGGTGTCGCCGAAGACGACATAGGCCGGCACGCCGCGCTCGTCGGCCAGCCGCTTGCGCAGGGCACGCAGGTGGGAAAAGAGGATTTCGTCGCACGCGATCTCGCCCTCGCGGCGCGTGGGGCGCTTCGCCTTCGGGAGGGCGAGCGGCCTGGTCAGCGTGATGGGGGTGCGGGCAAGCAGGACGGCGAGGCCCGTGTCCGTGAGTTCGAGGACCGGGAATTCGCCCTCGGCCTGGGCGACGTAGCCGAGCCGCATCAGCTCGCGGCCGACGGCGGCCCAGGCCGGGCGGGCCAGCTCCGGCCCGATGCCGTAGGTGGTGAGGCGGTCGTGGCCCCAGCGGGCGATCTTCTCAGTGGCGGCGCCGGTGAGGACTTCGATGAGATGGTTGAGCCCGACGCTGAAGCGGCCGGACTGCCGGATGCGGTAGATGCAGGAGAGGAATTTTTGGGCGACGATGGTGCCGTCGTAAGTGTCGCGCGGCTCGAGGCAGTTGTCGCAGGCGCCGCAGTTGTCGCCGGGGAAATCCTCCCCGAAGTAGCCGAGCAGCTCGCGGCGCCGGCAGCCGGAGCCCTCCGCGTAGTGCAGGATCTGGCGGAGCTGGCCGCGGGCGACCTGCTTTTCGTGCTCGTCGGAAATCTCGTCGATGAAGTGGGTCTGCTTGGCGGCATCGCCGCCGCTGAAGAGCAGGAGGCAGTCGCCCGGGAGGCCGTCGCGCCCGGCGCGGCCGGTTTCCTGGTAGTAGCCCTCGATGTTCTTCGGGAGGTCATGGTGGACGATCCAGCGGACGTTGGGCTTGTTGATGCCCATGCCGAAGGCGATGGTGGCGCAGATGATCTTGGTGTCGTCGCGGAGGAACTGCTCCTGGTTGCGGGCGCGCTCCGCCGCGTCGAGGCCGGCATGGTAGGCGCGGGCGGCCCAGCCCCGGCCGGCGAGGGCCTCGGCCACGCGCTCGGTGGTGGCGCGGGTGGCGCAGTAGACGATGCCGCTCTCGTCCTCGCGCCGGCGGATGAAGTCGATCAGTTGCTTCAGCGGCTGGTCCTTGGCGAGGACCCGGTAAGTGAGGTTGGGACGGTTGAAGCTGGCGACGAAGACGGCGGGGTCGCGGAGCTGGAGGTGGCTGATGATGTCGGCGCGGACGCGCGCAGTGGCCGTGGCGGTGAGGGCCATGACCGGGATGCCGGGCAGGAGCGTGCGCAGGCGGGCGAGCTGGCGGTATTCCGGGCGGAAGTCGTGGCCCCATTCGGAGACGCAATGGGCCTCGTCGATGGCGAGGGCGGTGATGTTCCAGCTGGCGAGGTTTTCTTTCCATTCGTCGAGCATCAGGCGCTCGGGGGCGACGTAGAGCAGGCGCCATTCGCCGCGGTGCAGCCCGCGCAGGCGGGAGCGCGCCTCCTCGGCCGAGAGGGTGGAGTTGAGGAAGGTGGCGGCGACTCCGGCGGCCTGGAGCTGGTCAACCTGGTCCTTCATCAGGGCGATGAGGGGCGAGACAACCACCGTGAGGCCGGGGCGGTGGAGGGCGGGGAGCTGGAAACAGAGCGATTTGCCGCCGCCAGTCGGCAAGAGGGCGAACACATCGCGCCCGGCCAGGGCGGCGTCGATGATGTCGCGCTGGAGCGGCCGGAAGGCGCCATAGCCGAAGGTGGTCTTGAGCGTGAGCAGGAGGTCGTCCACAGGGAAAGGTGCAAGTGTGGGCGGCAGACCCCGGAGGGGAACCAGAAAACACGCCCCCATCCCCGGCCCGCCGCGGTCTTTTGTTTTGGCCTGGCCGTCAGAGAAGGCCGGGCTTCGCGCCCTCGTGATCATTCAGAGGGAACGATGCCTCAAAACAAAAGACCATCCCCGGCCCGCCCGCCCGCTGCGGCTGCGCTGCCAGTGGCCGGTTGCCCCCGTGTTCGTTATCCGCTGCCACCATGTCCCAGGCCCCGTATTTGTTGCTCCGTGTCCGGTGCCGCATGTCCGCATGTCCGCATGTCCGCATGTCCGCATGTCCGCATGTCCGCATGTCCGCATGTCCGCATGTCCGCATGTCCGCATG
>CAISJA010000278.1 GCA_903885525.1 uncultured Opitutaceae bacterium | reverse complement strand
GTGATTCTTCCCGAGCAAAACCAGCTTTCGCACTAAAATCATCAATTACGCCGGCGCCCCGCCGACACCTTGCTCGCATTCCTATGCAAGCAGTTGCATCGTCATATCCACTCCCTGTGGGACGGGACTGGAAATCAACCAGGTGGCGCGCGGCAGCCTGTCCTTCCCTTTCAGCGGCACCAAGAGCACCAGCACCTTTAACGTCCGGCTGGTGTCCGCCTCACGCGCCTCCGGTTTGTCCGCCGGCCTCGCCACGCCCCTGCATTCCGGCTGGACCCCCTGGCAACTTTCGCTCGGCTCCACCGCCAACGGCTCCACCGCCGGCACGCTCTCCTTCAACTTCGCCTCCGCCTCCTCCAACTTCGCCTCCACCTTCACCCGGACCAACCTGATCTGCGACACCTCCTCCTCCGAGGTCATGGTCCTCGGCGACACCGGCAACAACTCCACCATCCCCCGCCAGGTGATCGCCCCCCAAGTCTGCGTCGACCTTGTCGGCGGGATGACGGGCGGACAGATCGAATTGAAGTGCTACCACCCCTCCCAGCGGTCCGCCAACGTGGATGGCACCGGGTATTTCACGTTCACCGGCGCGCCTTATGCCTGGTACTTTATCCAGCCCGGGCCCGACGAAGCCACGGGCACGGTGGTCAGTTGCGATCTGCGCGACACCGCCGCCACCACCGTGATCGACCACGTCGCCCGCACCCTCACCACCAAGCTGTCCCGTACCGGTTCCGTCGGCGGCTACACTTGGACCGCCGAGGGCTGGCATGTCTCAGGCACCGCCGCCCCCGTGGTCGCCGTGCGCTCCCGCAGCGGCTCGACTGAAACCGTGGTGCTCCGCAACGACAGCGGCACCGTGGCCTCCCGCGCGACCCGCACCTACACCGCCATGCTCCAGGGCGAGGAAATCACCGCCATCAGCCAGGGCACCGCCAACCCGGTGGTCACCAGCTTCAATTTCGACACCGCCAATCCGCAGGCCCCCAGCTATGGCCGGATCGTCACGGTCTCCAACAACGCCGGCAACTGGCAGGGCTTTGAATACAGCAATAGCTACAATACCTGGGGCATGGTGCAGACCGCTGACGCCCCGTGGAAAAACACCGACATCGGCGTGCCCCCCAATTTCCCCCAGCACGGTGGCATCAAGTCCACCACCACCTACACGTACGACGGCACCGGGCAATACACCCGCCCCGCCGCCTCCACCACCACCAATTTCGGCGTCACTGTGGGCAATTCCGCCACCACCTACACCGACGAAACCCCCTTCAGCGCCTTCAGCAGCTCCCACCCCAAGCTCAAGGTCGTCAACGCCACCCGCACCGACAACGCCTCCGGCTCCGTCAGCTTCCAGACCATCACCAAGTACTTCTCGGAGGACGTCGGCGTCTTCTACGCCACCGACAACCTCAAGGCCATCGCCACCGATGACTTTCTCCGGGGCCAGGTCCACTCGGTCCAGCGGGCCGATGGCGTGAAACAGGTCTTCCTTTACCAGCACGGCACCTGGGATGGCACTTCCTTCACCCCCACCGCCAACGCCGGCCTGGATTATCCCAGCACCCCGCTGGGCGGCCTGACCTACGCCGCCGCCCGCACCATCGCCATCACCGGCACCGCCACTGGCTCAACCACCAACCCCGCCGAGCCCGGCTACCCCGCGGAGCCGGTCTATCTCGTCGCCGGCAAATCCACCCGCGAGGTCACCATCCGCGACCAGTTCCTCGACGTCGTCCGCACCGAATCCCACGTCTGGGACGGCACCGCCTGGAATCTCGTCAGCGCCACCAACTTCACCTACAACCGCGCCCACCAGCTCATCAGCCGCACCGCCAGCAACGGCGCCGTCTCCACCGCCACTTACTCCGGCGAGCGCAAGACCGACGAGACCGACGAAAGCGGCATCAAGGTCAGCTACACCTACGACAACGCCGACCGCGTCCAGTCCGTCGCCAAGTCCTCCGGCCCCACCACCACCTACGCCTACGACGCCGCCGGCCATCTGCTGAGTGAGACCATCAGCGCCTCCGGCACCGCCGAAACGCTCTACACCTCCCACACCTACGACGATGCCGGCCGGCTCATCGCCGAGCTGCCCGCCAACATGTCCGCCGTCAGCTACTCCTACAATGTCGCCGGCCGCAGCCGCACCACCACCTATCCCGACGGAAGCAGCCGCACCGACTACTATTTTGTCGATGGTCAGATGGACCACACCGACGGTTCCGCCGTAGTGCCCCAGTACTACGCCTACGACACCGATCCCTCCACCGGCTTCCTCACCTCCTGGGTTTACTCCGGCACCGACGGGCGCTCCGGCACCTCGGGCCAGG
>CAISJA010000277.1 GCA_903885525.1 uncultured Opitutaceae bacterium | reverse complement strand
GTTGCTTTTCACCAGGAGGAAACGCACGATGCGCATCAGGTTGCTTGCGGAGCCGAGCAAGAGGTCGATGGCCAGCGGCAGGAGGAACGCGCCCAGGCAGACGGCCGCCAAGACATAAACGGCCCGGTTCCGCTTGAAACCTTCCCGCCAGTTTTCCCCGGAGACGCGATCGGCGCGCCAGAACCAGACCAAGGCCGTGAGGAATATCACGATGACGAAGAGAGGCTGGGCCACGTGCCCGTGGACGAGGAACCCGCCGGCGAGCACGGCAAGGAGCAAATCGCGGGGGCGGCCGGAGGCAAATGAGGCGCAGGCGACCAGAAAACAAAGGAAAGGCATCAGCAGCACGTTGGGGGGCCAGATGCTGGTAAAGACGTTCCGAGCCTGGCTGAAATGTACTCCTCCCAGGAACAGGGCTAGCGGCAGGAACCAGCGGGCGCGGACCCATCGGGCCGCCAGGCCGAGGGCGGCAGCGAAGAAGGCGCTTTGCAGGATCAAGCCGGCGAGGGCGTGCGCATTGTGCGGGGAGGGCAGCACCTGAAACCAGTCGCACAGCAGGGACTCTCCCAAGGCATAGACGTAGAAAAATGCCGGCCCGGGGTGGTTGAAGTTGAAACGGGAGTAGTTGCCGTACAGCTCATCCAGATGCTTGGCGCGCTCAATCTGGAGTGCGTTGACTGCGAAATCTCCGTCCTCCAGCCAGGGGGTGCTCAGAAAAAACGCTTGGTTGGCCGCAAGGAAAAGCAGGACGCAGCCAAGGAAGATGAGCAGAGTGGGACGGGCAAACAGGCGGTTCACAGGAAGGGGCAGCCAGTGGAGACGGCCCCATTTTGATTGGCCAGTCGAAAAACCAGGGGCGGTTTCCGCTTGGCCCGGGCACCTGGCCGAAGAGCGGCAAAAGGCTGGGGCCGGCCTTTAACGCGCGCTCAGCTCATAGACGGGCAGAAGATTCCAAGGAGAGTGGCAGCGGGCGACTTCGCGGACCGCAAAGCGGCGGCTGAAGGCGAGGTTGGCCGGATCGCTGGCCGACCAGGGCTCGGGCACGAGAAAAACCCGGCGGCCTTCGGCCAATGCCCGGGCGACCAGGTCGGGGGCCTGCGGGTGGTTGGCCACGAACGGCACCAAATCGGTGTAGAGCAGGAAGGAGCTGGTGTGCTCAATGCTGCCCACGAGGCTGCCCTTGGGGGCGAAGGCGGCGACCTCCCGGACCAGTTGACGGCTGGCAACACCTTTGTCGTGGAGCCACAGATCCCCCTGAATGTAGCCGTACTTGATGTAGTAGGCCGGGAGGGAGAGAGTGAGCAAGGCTAGGACAAGGGCACCGGTCCGGCTCCATCGGGTGGCCCCCGGTCCGCTCAACCAGCGGGCGGTGGATTGGTAGCCATCCGCCGCGAGGATGAACAGCGCCGCGTAACCGGGCAAAATAAAACGCGCCCACCACCAGCGATCGATGCCGCCTCCCGCCCAAAACGAGTAAAAGAGCATGAAAACGACGGGCCAGAGCAGCAGGAATGTTTTTTCCCTGTTCCACGGGAAGAGTCCGATTAGCGCCAGTCCGACCACCACGGGACTTAGGATGGCCAAAGTTCCGGTGGCAAAGAAGGCAAGGTGGGAGGGGAAAACCGCCGCCGACATGCTGGAGAAGATGTTGCCGTATCCCGTGCGCCAGGGGGCACCATAGAGGAATAGGTTATAAAATCCGTAGAGAGCACAGGGCAGGAGCAGGTGCAGCACGAGGCGCCCGGTAGCGCGGTCAGGGCGCAGGACAAGCAGAAAGGGCAGCAGAAAAAGCACATTGGTCGGGCGCACCGCGAAGCAGAGGGCAAACAGCCACGCGGCGAGGGCGCTCCGGCCGCGGCGGAAGGCGAGCCAGGCACCCAGCAGGACCGTCGCCGCCGCCAGGTCGCTCATCAGCATGGTACTGCCATACACGGTCAGCGGCATGAAGGCCCAGGCCGCGGTGAAAAGCAAGGCGGCCTCCCGGCCGACTCGCTCCCGGAGCAAAGCGAAGAGGATCAGGCAGGAGAGGACCCCGACCAAGGGCGGCACCCACGTCGGAGCCCGCAGCCAATGGCCCAATGCCAGCAGGAGCGGGAAGCCTGGCGGGTAATTGGGGATGATGCGGCCGGCGGGATCCTGGGAAAAGCCCAGGGGCACCAGCGCCGGCTGTCCGGCAGGATCCTGCGGCAGGGGCAGATAGAGCCGGCCTTCGCTGTAGAGTTTCCCCTGCTGAAAATAGCCGAAGGAATCCACGCCCCAGACGAAGCGTTGCCGGAAGGAGCCATAGAGCAGGAACAGAAACAGGCAGGCGAAGACGAGATGCCGTTTCTGGATCCGCTGGCAGAGCCAAGCCAGGGGCGGGAGGGGAGGGGCGGGACTGGACATGGCGCGTGATTTCAGGGCTTGCGCGCCAGATAGGCCCAACTCTCGATTTCCGCGCCGGCGGCGTCGAGGCGGGTGACCGCGAGCAGTTCGGCGCCGGCGGCACCGAGCTCGGCCTCGACGGTTTCCCGGGGAATGGCATGCATCTCCATGACCGGGTCGATGGCCAGCCAGCGGCGCAGCTGCCGGATCAGCCGGCGGGCCAGC
>CAISJA010000276.1 GCA_903885525.1 uncultured Opitutaceae bacterium | reverse complement strand
GTCTGCGCGAAAGCCCCAAGCGTTACCGCTCACGCAGACCGACTCCGACTTAAAACCCAGCCAAAGCGGACACGGGTTCTAGTTGGCGCCGACCTCGACGTATAGCCGGCGTTCTACAGACGGGTATGGAGAGAGCGAAGCGGGTCAAATATCTGTATGAGACGTGGCATGGGGGGACGGGCATGGGGGACTTTGATGGACATGGGGGGAGACGGGGCAAGCGGTGGGGAGGGGCTTTTCCGGTTTGCCGCGGGCGGCAAGGGCTGATTGTTAGGAGCTGGTTTCTTCCGGGCCGGAGGCCGACACTGCTATGCCCTTGCCCGGATCCACCCTGCGCGCCCCCTTGCTCTGGCTGCTGCTGCCGGGCATGGCCGGGATGGCGGCGGGCGCTTGCTGGGCGTGTCCGGACTCCTGGCTGCCTGGGCTCACGGGAGCGGCCGGACTGCTCGCCCTGGCGGCGGGGCGGGTGGCGGAGCGGGCTGAGTGGCTCTGGGCGTCCGCCCTCGTGCTGGCGGCCGGACTGGGCGGGTACGCGCTGGAGCGGTCGCGGCAGACGGGCGGGACCGGAGCGGGCTTCGCGCCGCGGGAGACCTCGCTGGTGCTCGAAATCGACCGACTCTACGCCTCGGACGCCGGGCGGAAAACGCAGACGGGGCTGGCCCGGATCGTCGGGGAGGGCGACGGACCTGAAACCCTCCCGGGCACCCGGTTATATTTTTCGGTGGTGCGGCGCGGGAGCCTGCCCTTGGTGCGCTCCGGCCGGTACGCGGTGCGCGGGGTGCTGCAGCCGCTGTCCGAGGAGAGGGAGCCGGCGGGGCTTTCCGCCACGCTGCGGGAAATGGGTGTGGGTGTGACCCTGACCCGCGCCCAGGTGCGGCGCGAGCTCGCACCACCCGGCTGGTGGGCCCGTTGGGCCAACGCGGGGCGGACCCGGTTGGACGGCCTGCTCGCGCTGGGCGTGGAGAAATATCCGGCCGAACTCGCCCTGTACCGCGGAATGATGCTCGGTGAAAAGGCCGTGCTGAGCACGGACCAGCAGGAGCTATTCACCCACAGTGGCACCTTTCACATCTTTGTCATCGCCGGCCTGCACATCGGGGTGATTGCCGCCGCGATCCACAGTTTGCTCGGGCTGCTGCGCGTGCCGCACCGTGCGGCGCTCCTGCTCGGGCTCGCGCTGCTGGCGGCCTATGTGGCCGTGACCGGCGCCGGGCTGCCGGCGCGGCGGGCGTTGGTGATGATCGGGCTCTTCACGGGGGCGAAGGTATTCCGCCTGCCGGCCAATCCGTTGGCACTGCTCACAGCGGCCGCCGCGTTGGTGCTGCTGCTGGAGCCGGCAGAGCTCTTCAGCACCGGCTTTGAAATGTCATTTGCGGTTGTCGCCGGCCTGATCTGTGTCGGCGCCCCGCTGGCGCAAGTCTGGCAGGCGGCATGGCAGCCCTGGTCTTGGCTGCCGCCGGCGGACCAGGCCTGGTGGCAAAAGGGGGTGACGTTCCTCGGTCACAAAATCCTGGGGGGGCTGGCCATATCGGGAGTGGCGCTGATTGCCAGTGCCGTCCCGATCATCGGGAGTTTCGGGATTTTCGCCCCGGTATCGCTGCTGGCCAACCTCGCCGTGGTGCCGCTGGCCATGCTGACGCTGTCCGCCGGCTGTGCTGCGCTCGTGGCGGGGCTGGCGCAAGCCGCGCCCCTGGCGAGCCTGTTCAATCATGCCGCCATTTTGCTGATCCGGCTGATGACCCACTTGGTGCGGCTCGGGAGCGCCCTGCCCGGGGCGTGCTTCCCGGCGCATTTCCGCCGGCCGGAGTACGCGGGGCCGGCCCTTGCGCTGGTGGTGGCGGCGCTGCTGCTGGCCGGGGCCCGGCGCTGGCCCCGGCGGGCCGGGGCCTTCTGGTGGCCGGTGGCGGCGCTCGCCGGGGTGCTCATTTTGGGCGTGAAGTTCGGCTGATTCCCGCAAGGGTGGTGGCATGAAAAGCGCCTACGAACTCGCCATGGAACGCCTCGCCCGGTCCGATCCCGCCGCGCGCCCGCTCACTCCGGCCCAGAAACAGCGCCTGGCCGAGATCGACCGCGTCTATCAGGGCAAGATCGCGGAGCGGGAAATCTTTCTCCGGCAGCAGCTGAACGGCGCCCTGGCCGCCCAACAGCCGGACGAGGCCGACAAGATCCGCCAGCAGATGTCGCGGGAAAAGGCTCGGCTGGAAGAGGAACGCGACGACGAGAAGGAGCGCGCCCGGCGGAACCCGTGAGTGGACGGTCCCGGAATTTTGGGCCGGGAGGCTGCCTCGCCCGCCGTTTGCTCCCCCGGCCCTGCGGGTACCGGGATGGCCCGGCCTCGGCCCGAAAATCCTTACTCGGGCTCGGCGGTCCCTTCGACCACCCAGTCCTTGGCTTCCGGCACCTGGGTGAAAAATTCCCGCAGTGCCGCGCCGAGGTGCTCGGCATAGCGGTAATGGGCACCCATGCCGGTGCGAAGCTCGGCCTCGTAGATGAACTTGTCCGCCTGCGTTGTATGTTCGAAGGGCGTCTGGGCACCCAGCAGCAGCGAATAGACGTAGGCACCGGAACCGCGCTGCAGGAGCTCGCGGGTGAGGGCGGCCTGTTCCTCCAGCAACGCCTGGTGACCGGCCCGGGGGATTTCCGGGGGCAGATAAAAGCCGGCCTGGATGAGCGGGGTGTAGCGGTGGCCGGTGCGGTGGCGGTTGAGGTCGCGGAGCTCGGCGACGGCTAGGTTGTTCCAGGCAAAGGTCACCCGCATGCGGCGGGTGGCGAGGCCCTGGTAGCCGTAGCGGTTGGCCCGGTGGCGCAAGGCTTCCGGCACGGGCTGGTCCTCGGCGAGCCAGGAGGGTGCGCTGCGGTCGACGTGGACCCAGACCTGGTCGGCGAGCGGGGCGGTGGACAGCCGGGCCAGGCCCAGAGCGCAGCTGCGGGTCAGTTCCTGCCGGGCCTGTTCCAGGTAGGAGGGTTCAGCCGCACTGTGCCGCAGGAGCCGGGGCGAAATCTTGAGCAATTCAGCCCGGATGAGCGCCGCGGCCGCGCGGGCCTCAGGCTGCGGGAGGGAGTCGAGGTGCTTGACCGTGGCGGCCCACATGCGGGAACTCTGCACGAGCCCGAGGTTGGTGCGAGTGGCCAGCGGGATGAAGTAGCGGGCGCGGTCGAGGGCGTAGTTTTTCCGAATCCGGTTGGCGACGGCGGGCTTGGCTCCGGCCGGCAGCCGGATGAGCTCCGGCTGTTCCGTGCCCAGGCGGTCGAGGCGGGCGTATTCGGCGTGGTAGGCGGCGAAGGCGCGCGCCATGATGTCCGACCAGCGGGCCGCAAGCTCGCCGGGCACGCCGAGCTCTTCCGGCGCCGGGAGGTTCGCCGCCTCCATGGTAATGTAGCGCGTGCTGGACTCCTGCCCGTCGGCCATCTGGGAGACCTCAAAAATTTTCCAGGCCAGCCACATTGAGATGCCGTCGAGGGCGAGGGCGAGACCGCCGGTCAGGCCGCCGATCGAGGCATGCCCGTAATCGACAAACTTGAGGATGCGGTCGATCGACTCGTCGGGGCAGGCGAGGTCGACCTTGCCGAGGATGTTTTGCAGGCCGTCATTGCTGCGCGAATAGCGCGCCAGGACGGAGGCGAGCAGTTCGGGGGTGACCTTGGGCAGGTCGGCCGCAGTGGGGGGCGGTACGAGAGCGAGTCCGGTGACCTTCATGCGCGGGCTCACAGGAAAGGGTTTCCCGCGCCGTGGCGAAGCAAATAATTCTGCCGCGCCGGGTTCCCCCCGACCAAGGACAATCCGGTGCCGATGTCGTGGTGCCGTGCCGGCCATACCCCGGGCGGGGCGGCCACGCAGCAGAGGGCGCACGGCCGCGGGACGGAGGCAACGTGCGTCGGACCGGTCAGCCCAAGCAGGACCGGGCGAACGGGCGGTCCGATCACGGCAGCGCCAACCAGCGGGTCAGGGGTTCCTGGAAAAAGCCGAGGAGAATGGTGGCGGCGGCGAGGGCCGTGAGGACGGCCGCGCCCAGCACGGTGGGAGCCGGGCGCGAGGCCGCCGGGGCGAGAGCATCGCCGGCCGGGCGCACGCCCTCGAACAGCGCCGCCTTGATCCAGCCAAAGTAGTAATAGATCGAGACCACCACGCCGCAGACCGCCACGGCCAGCAGGCCGTAGAGGTGGGCTTGGAACGCGGCGAGGAAGACCAGCAGCTTGCCCATGAAGCCCGCGAGGGGTGGAATGCCGGCGAGAGAGCCGAGCCCCACCACGAGCACGCCGGCCAGCAGGGGCTGCTCACGGGAGAGCCGGTCGTAATCCTCGAGTTCCTGCGCGGTGTCGTCGGGACCGGCCAGATGGGCCATGACGCCGAAGACCGCCATCGAGGCGAGCAGGTAAGTGAAAAGATAAAACCAGACGGCGCCGGCCGCCCATCCGACCTGCAGCGAGGCGATCACGCCCATGAGGAGGAACCCGGCGTGGGAGACGCCGGAGAGGCCCATCAGGCGCTTGGCGTTGCGCTGGGTGAGCGCGGAGAGATTGCCGAAGATGATGGTGGCCCCGGCCAGCAGCGACAGCGCGGGCACGAGCAGGCTGGCG
>CAISJA010000275.1 GCA_903885525.1 uncultured Opitutaceae bacterium | reverse complement strand
TGTGGTGCTTGCTCACGTCGAGCTTGTCGTCGTTGACGCCCATGACCACGGTGATGTCCTCACCCTTGGCCGGGGCGGAGATGATGACCTTCTTGGCGCCGGCGGTGAGATGGCCCCTGGCCTTCTCCGCCTCGGTGAAGAGGCCGGTGGACTCGATGACGAGGTCCACGCCCAGTTTGGCCCAGGGCAGCTCGGCGGGCGTCTTGGCGCTGACGACGAGGATGTCCTTGCCGTTGACGACGAGCACGTCGTCCTCGGCCTTGTCGGCCGCAGACTTCTTCGACCCGACGGTGCCGGCAAAGCGGCCCTGGGTGGAATCGTACTTGAGGAGGTAAGCCAGGTTGTCCGCGGGGACGATATCGCCGACGGCGACGACGTCGAGCGTGGTGCCGAGCAAGCCTTGCTCGACCAGCGCGCGGAATACGAGGCGGCCGATGCGGCCGAAACCATTGATAGCGACTTTGACTGCCATAGTGGGTGTGGGTTAAATGACGTTAGAGGGTGGGATTGAAGTTTGCCGCTCCGGCTTTGGCAAGTGCGATACCTGCGCCGCGCCTATGCATAAGCAACGGAACCCTCCGCCGAAAGGGCCGGCTCAACCCTCCGTGATCCACAATCCGCAGGACAAGGCAGGCAGATACAGCTCCGGCGTGACCCGCGCGAGGGGGGCGGGATGATCTGCGTCATAGAAGCATTCATGATCAGCGACCATGAGCCAGGGAAGCGAAGCCAGCCCGCCCAGCGGCAGGGTGACGTCGTCCGGCAGCGGGTTGACGGCCAGCAGCAATTTGCCCGCCCCCTCGCTGCCGTCGTAGTTGTAGACCAGGGCCAGCGCGGCCTTGTCCGGTCCCGTGATGGCCTTGAAGAACCCCTCGCCCGGCCGGGACCAGAGCCGGAGCAGCCGGCCCTGCGGGGAACGCCGGAACGCAATCCACGACGCAAAATAGGCATGGGTGGCGGGAAACTTGCGCACCCGGCGGTAGTCGAGGGCGTTCAGATCCCCCCGCAGGTAGGTGTTGTTCTCCCCCTGCTTGGTCCGGAGAAAATCCTGCCCGGCAGACAACATCGGGATGCCCACCGAGGAGAACAGGATCGCGGCCATCAGGTGGGTGCGGGTGATGTCGGCCTGCGTCGGGCGGCGGCCGTCGTGGCCGGAATTCTCGCTGATCTGGTCGATCCAGGCCCGGTCGTCGTGGGACTCGGTGTAATTGACGGTCTGGGCCGGCCAGTAGGCGAAATGCCAGGGCGAGCCCTTGAGGAGGTACTCCAGCTTGTCCGCCGCCCCGGCCCCGTGGACGTACTCGCGGAGGAAATTGCGGTAGCCGTCGTTCCATGAGGCCCAGCCGGTGGGCCGCAGGGCGGCGGCAATGTGCCCGCGGTAGCTCCACGGCTCGGCGATGAGGATGACATCGGGCTTGGCCTGCTTCAGCGCCACCTCCACGTCGCGCAGCACATCGAGCCCCAGCAGTTCCGCAAGGTCGAAGCGGAAGCCGTCGACACCATAGACTTCGAGGAAATGCAGGCAGCTGTCGATGATGAGCCGGCGCGACATGGCGGAGCGGGCGCGCAGGTCGTTGCCGCAGCCGCTCCAATTGGTCAGGCTGCCGTCGTCGCCCAGTTCGAAATAATAGAGCTTGTCGATGAAGAGCAGGTGGGCCGGTTCGCCCACATGGTTGTAGACGACATCCAGGATCACGGCCATGCCCTGCCGGTGGAAGGCGGCGACCAATTCCTGCAGTTCGCGCACGCCGGAGGCGCGCCGCGGGTCGGCCGAGTAGGCGCTGGACGGGGCGAACCAGTTCACCGGCATGTAGCCCCAGAAATACTCCCCGCGGGTGCGGTTGTCGGCCTCCTGCACCGGCTGCAGCTCCACGCAGTTGACACCGAGCTGTTTCAGCAGGAAGTCCGGGCTTTCCACCCATTTTTTCAGGCCGGCAAAACCGAGCCGCTCGTCGTCCGTCAGCGCCAGCGGGGCGCGGGCGGTGAGATCGCGGACATGGGCCTCGGCGATGACGAGGTCCTGCCAGGGCGGCGTGCGGAAGCTGCGGTCGCCCCGGCCCAGCGTGGCACCGTCCAGGATGATCCCCGGCCCGGCGGCCCCGAGGGTGGCGAGCGCGTAGGGATCGAGGATGCGCTGGCCGGGTTGGAAATTGCCAAACTGGTTCTGCGGCCCGGCGACCGAGTACCAGTAGTACCAGCCGTGCAGGTTGCGGTCGAGCCGCGCCTCCCAGACGCCCTGCCAGTCGCCGCCCTCCTCCTCCCGGTGGTCGAGTTCGTAGGCGAAGGCCGCCTCCGTGGCACCGGGCTCGTCCGTCACGAACACCCACACCTGCCGGGCCCGCGGAGCAAAGAGGCGGAAGACCGTCTCCTCCTTTTTGACCTGCACCCCGAGCGGCAGCCGGCTGCGGAGCGCATGAAAATAACTGCCGGGCCGCAGGCGGACCTTGTGGGGCTGATGGCCGTCCCGGCGGTGGACTACGGAGTAGTTGCGGCTCGGCTCCAGGGGCTCGGTGGTGGTGAAGGCGAAGAGATTGCAGCCGGTCCGCAGGGGATGCAGGGCGCGGTTGAAATGCCCCTTGCCGTCCGGCACCATGTTGGTGGCATCCGGGGGAAGGTCGAGCCAGTGGAGATCGCCGGTGACGAACTTGAACTGGGCCGGCGGGTCGTGCAGCAGGTGGTCGAGGGCCGTGCGCACCAGCCAGCATTCCCGCCCCAGCAGCATCTCCCTCTGCAGGCGCCATTCGGGGCGGCCGACCGCTTCCGTCCAGCCGTTAAAATCCCCGCCGACATAGACCGGGGTGCGGGTGAAATCGATCCAGGCATGCTCCGCCGGATCGAGCACAAACACCAGCTGCCGGTCCGCATCGACGAAATAGCCGGCCGCCTCGGCGTACAACTCGGGCCGGGCCTGCTCCACCGCGGCGAGGGAAAAGGCCTTCTCACCCGGAGTGAAGATCGGCAGCAGGTCGCCCGCCCAATCGGCATCCAGCTCGACAATCCCGGACCTCGCTGAGGTCAGCCAGGCGCGCAGGATAGACTGGGTCGGTTGGGGCGACACGTTCAGTGGGCAGGAGGATTCTCAAAGGCGGACAGGACGGGATGGCCGTCAAAATAGGGCATCTGGCCGAGCCCCAGCACGTAGCATGCCGTGGCCGCCGTGTCTTCCGTCCGCACGAGCAGGTCCCATTGTTGCGTCAGATCGTAACCGCGCTTCACCCCGGGGCCGCTGGCGATCCAAGGGATGTAACGGCTGCGAAAGTCGTCCGCACCATGGGTCAGGCCGGCACCACCATGATCGGCCGTCACGATGACGAGGGTGGAGCCCCGCAATCCCTCCTGGTCGAGTTGGGCCAGGAGCCGCCCGATGCAGGCATCCGCGTTGGCGATGACCGCCAATTGCTCCGGCGAGCCCCACCCATACTTGTGCCCCGCCTTGTCGTCAGCCGGGAAGTGCACGAACATCAGGTCCGGCTGGTGCTCGTGGATCACGCGCAGAGCCTCCACGCACACCGGCTCGTCGGTCTCGAAATCCTCCTTCGGCATAAAGACATCGTCCAGCGTGCCGGGCTTGGTCAACGGCTCGAACTTGGACTTGCCGATGACGAAGGCCGTGCGGTACCCCCATTTTTTCGCCAGCTCAAAGACGGTCGGGGAGGCCGAATAGACCGGCTCGCGCAACGGCAGGTCGAGATTCCACTCGATCTTGTGCTTTCGCGGCACCACTCCCGTCAGCATGCTGGTGTGGGAGGGCAGCGTGGTGGAGACCGCGGTGGTTTGGGCCCAGAACGTGTAGGCACCCTCGTGCACCATCCGGTGCAGGACCGGCGTGTCGGCCAGCAGCAGGCGGTCCGGCCGGAGACCGTCGATGCTGATGATGAGTACATGCGTGATCGCCGGGATCGGGCGAACGGGACGCGCCGCGGGAACCGCCGTGCCGGCCGTCGGTGCGGCGAGTGCAGCAGCCAACAGGGGCAGCAGGAAAAGGTTTGGCCAGCGCGTCATTGGGCTGACGCTACGGGTTCGCGCGCCGCTGTAAAGCCCCGGCGTGCCGCCGGCTCCGGATACGGCCGACCCGCGGCGGCGCAGGGCGGAAATTTGTGTCGTTTCTTCGCCAATCCTGTTTCTTCTGGGGGCCATCATGGCCCGTGAACGCCTCCTCGTCGCCCTCTCCGGCGGAGTCGACAGCTCCGTTGCCGCCCTGCTGCTCCAGCGGCAGGGGCATGAGCCGGTCTGCGCCTACATGAAGAATTGGATCAACGAGGAGAACGTGCTCGGCGACTGCCCCTGGCAGCAGGATATCACCGATGCGCGCGCCGTGGCGGACCGGCTCGGCCTCGAGTTCCGCGTGGTCAACCTTATGCAGGATTACCGCCGGCTGGTCGTTGAGTACCTGCTTGACGGCTACCAGCGCGGCCTCACGCCCAATCCCGACGTGATGTGCAACAGCCGCGTCAAATTCGGAGTCTTCGCCGCTTACGCCCGGGCCGAAGGCTTCACCGGGGTCGCCACCGGCCACTACGCGCAGCGGCGGCCCGGGGGGGCGTGGGACACCGAGCCCGGGACGCCGGCCCCGGCCACCCGCTCCGCCCCGCCCTCCTCCGCCCGCGGCGCGTGTCAGCTCTGGGAGGGCGCCGACCCGAACAAGGACCAGTCCTACTTCCTCGCCCTGCTCTCCCCGGCGCAGCTGAGCGAAGCCTGCTTTCCCGTCGGACACCTGCACAAGCCCGAGCTGCGCCGCCTCGCCGCCGAAGCCGGGCTGCCCACCGCGGCCAAGAAGGACAGCCAGGGCATCTGCTTCATCGGCGAGGTGAAGATGGGGGATTTTCTCCGTGCCTACGTGCCCGAGCACCCCGGACCCATCGTGCGCGCCACCGACGGCGCCGTGCTGGGCGAGCACCGCGGTCTGCATTATTACACCCTCGGGCAGCGCCGCGGCATCCGGATTCCCTCCAACACCGACCACCAGGCCTATGTGGTGGTGGGCAAACGCGCGGCCGACCACGCCCTCCTGGTCGCCTTCGACAGCCCCGCCGCGCCGGGGCTCTGGACCGACAGCTGCCGGGTGCACAGCCTGAGTTTCCTCGGCGAGCCGCTCACCACGCCCTGCCAGATTGAAGCCCGCGTCCGCTACCGCGACCCGCGCGTGCCGATCCGGTTCATCCCGGCCAATGACGGCACAGCCGGCATCGAATTTGCCCGGCCCCAGCGCGCGCTCGCCTCCGGCCAGATTCTCGCCCTCTACGCCGGCCCGCAGCTCCTGGGCGGCGCTGTCTTCATTTAGCCGCCCGCCGTGCCTGCTCCGCTTCCGGACGATCGGGCCTGACGGAGGGCCTGTTTTCCCTCTCCGGCGGGCTGCCCCCACCGGGCCGCCGGAGGCGCGAGGAGGTCGGGATTCGGTCGGGCAACGGTCTCCGGCCGGGGGAGCCGATCCAGGAACCAGCGCCCTTTTCAGGAAGCCTGTCCTGGTGGAGGAGTGAGTGGCGTCCGGAGGGTTTTTCGCTGACCTTCCGAATCGTGCCCGGAGGAAGACTCCCCGTTGAGCAGGAAGAGCAGTTCGGCCACGGCCGCCTGCATGGCGTGAGCCTGGTCTTGGAGGGAGCGGGCCGAGGAGGCGCTTTCCTCGGCCGTGACGGCGTTGCCCTGGGTCACCTTGTCCATCTCGGACACCGCCTTGTTCACCTGCTGGATGCCCTGGCTCTGCTCCGTCGAGGCGGACGCCACCGCGGTGACCAGTTCGTCGACCTGGCGGATCCTTTCAATGATGGTCTGCAGGGCGGCGGCGACCCGCACGGAAATTTGCATGCCCTGGGAGGTCTTTTGGACCGTGCACTCGATCTTGGTGGCCGTCTCGCGGGCGGCCGCCGCACTGCGCTGGGCCAGGCTCCTGACTTCCTCGGCGACCACGGCAAAGCCCATCCCGTGCTCGCCGGCGCGCGCCGCCTCCACCGCCGCATTGAGGGCGAGGATGTTGGTCTGAAAAGCTATTTCGTCGATGGTCCGGATGATCTGGGCGATCTCATCGCTCGAAGTCTTCAGTTCCTGCATGGCGCCCAGCATGACTTTCATTTCGGAACCGCCGCTGTCCGCCGCCTGCCGGGCGTCCTTGGCCAGGGAGTTAGCCTGCTTGGCGTGGTCCGCATTCCGCAGCACCATGGAGGACATTTCTTCCAGGGAGGCGCCGGTCTGCTGCAAGGAGGCCGCCTGCTGGCTGGCTCCTTCGGCCAGGGACTGGCTGGAAAGAGTGAACTGCCCGGAGGCCGACTCCACCTCATCGACAATCTGGCGCAGGGTGTCCGAAAGACGGGTCAACGGTCCGATAATGGTACCGGCCAGCACCAGGACGACGACGAGCAGCAGTACCACCGCGCCCAGGCTCAGGTAGGCCGAGCTCCACGCGGCCCGGTAGGCCGGGGCCAGCACCCTGTCCATGGGGATGTTGACCACGAGGAACCACGGCTTGGCCCCGCCCACCTTGACCGGGGCAAACAGTTGGAAGGATTCGGCCGCGGTGCCTTGGGCGGAGACGACCCGTGAGAAGGCCTGCCCGGCCGCCATTCGGGCGGCCAGGGTTTCCCCGTCGGGCACCGGCCGGTTCATTTCCTCGGCATGAGCATGGGCGGCGTAGAGGCCGTTCTGGGCCAGCAACCCGGCATATCCAGTCTCATAGGGCTTGATGGCACCGACAATGTCCTGCAGGCGGCTCACGGCGAGATGGACGCCGACCGCCCCCGCGATCTCTCCGTTGTAGTGCACCGGGACGACGATGGTGGTCACTCTCTCGGCCTTGCCGGCCAGGATCACGTCATGGGGATCCAGGAGCGTCTCCTGGCCCGTCCGCTTGGCTTCGGCGTAGTCGCTAGTGCGCGGGACCGCGTACCCCGCCAGTTTCTCCATCTGCATCTTTCCGTCGGGAGAACGGGTCCACAGCGGAATGAATCTCCCGGTCTCATCGTGTCCGGACTTTCCAGCAAAATCCTTGTCCTTGCCGTCGAGGGCATCGGCCTCCCAGCATGTCCAGACGGCGAGGAGACCCTGATTGGTCGCCAGCACCTGGTTCAGGATGCCGTTGTAAAACCCCCGGTCGTCTACCCAGGACAGCTTCATGCCCTCAAAGGTCTGTGCCACGGTGCGGGCCACCACCAGGGCCTCATTCAGGCGCGCCTCCGCTTCCCTGGCATAGCGGGAAGCCATCTCCTCCGAACGGGCCAGGGCCTCGGCCCGGGAGTGGCGGATCATCTGCCGCATCTGGGCGATCACGAGAATCGCCAGCACCGCCACGATGGCGGCGATGATGGCGATGCCCATCCGGGCGCGCAGTCCGGGCTGTTTCATGGGGCAATCAGCTTTTCACGGCCTTGGCGATTTTCCGGAGCTTGGGGTCGAGCTTGATCCCGGCCTCCGCGCTCGGGGCGACATTGAGCTCGAACGTCACTTTGGCCCCATCCTTCATGAGGCCGATCATCCCCCCGGCGGCGGTGAACCCGTCAATGTCTCCGACGGTGAGCACCGGCCTGCCCTTCACGGTGGCCAGGACGGCATCGGTCTGGCCGGCATCGCATACCACCACGATGTGGCAGGAGACCGCCTCACCGGCTCCGCCAAGCTTGTGGATCTCGAATTCATGCCCATTGGCATTTTTTCCGGTGGTGGCCTGGGTAAAGGCGTCCGCGAGCGGGGTGTTGCCAACAAATCCCACCGCCAGTTTGGTGGAGCCGGAGGGAAAGGAGGCCTCCGGCCACTCGATCAGCTTGGCAAAATTGTACACGAAGGCGCATTTTACCATGTTCTCGGACTGGGCGCGGGAGACGGTGCCGGTCAGCAGAACTGCGCCGAGGGCGAGCAGCCAGCACCAGCAGGAAAGGACCCGGAGACAAGCGTGCATGGTCGGGCGGCCTGTTCAGAATTTGCTGCCCGCTTGCACGAAGCAGGAGCGCCCGGCCAACGGCAGGGCGCCGCTGCCGCCGTTGTAGCTCTGGGCAATCCATTCCGTCTCGTTGAACAGGTTGCGGACACCGACCCCCAAGCTGTAGTTGCCCCACCGGTACTCGAGGTAGGTGTTCAGCAGGGCCTCGGGCTTGAGGATGCCGGGGGCATCCACATAGGGATAGAAATAGGCTCCCCGGCGGCCGAGATAGGTGCCGCTGAAGTTCCAGTCGAGCGTCTTCCGCAGATGCCAGGTGGCGCTCAGCATAAACTGGTGAGACGGCATCCCCAGGTTGGCGTGGCTGAGGGTCGGGGCGGCCGAATAGTAGTCCACGCCTTGCTCCCGGGCGCGGGAGTAGGCGTAGCCAGCGGTGGCCGTCACCGCCGCGGTGACATAGCGCACCTGCGATTCAAAGCCCACGGTGCTCATCGGGGCCCCATTGTCGTATCCGGTACCGGACCAGCCGATCAGGTTCTTGATGCGCATCAGGTAGAGGTTGCTGACCCAGGACAGGTTGCCGCTGGCTTGATAGCCGGCCTCAAGCTCGTATCCAGTGGTGGATTCGTTCAGCACCTTCTTGCCCGGGTCCATCCGCTCCTGGATCACCTCCACGTTGGGCGTGCGAAACGCCTCGTTGAAGAGCGCCTTCACATGGAATTTGTCCCAAGCCTTGACCAATCCCACCCGGGGAACGAAGGAACCGCCCGAATAGTCGTGATGCTCGTAGCGCCCGCCCAGGGTTACATTGACCCACTTGGTGTCGAGGTCGTATTGGGTGTACGCTGCCCAATCGTTGTAGCGGACGTGGTCTGAACCGTCAAAATGCGTGAGCGCATCGCTGCCTCCCTCCAGGGCGGAGGTGTCGATGGACTTGGCGTATTCACGATAGAGGCGGACTCCCGCCACTGCGCTGGAGGCATCCGTGAAACGCACGGTCACCGGCAAGTCCAGATCAAGGCGGTTGTACTCGAGGAGGAAATTATTGCCCTTGCCCGTCAGGTTCCAGGGTTTCTCGGTCTTGTAGGTGACCTTGGGCGTCACCGTCACCGTCTCCGAAGCCTGCAGTTCATATCTGGCCATGCCGGCGAGGATGTCGTTGGCAAAAGTATTTGGCGCCACCGGGAACGGAGCATAGCCGCTGAAGGTGGGATCCTGGACATGGTAACGGTCATAGTACACCCGCAGATCCAGGCCCTTCCAGCCGACGCCAAAATTCAGCTCCATCGGATGCTCGGAGGAAACGGACTTGAGCGGCAGCTCCGTCCCGTCAAGGCCCACGAAGGTGCCGGTCGTGCGCGCGGTATCCCCGAAGGAGAACGACGCGGAAATCCGCCAGTCCTTGTCCACTTGGTAGCCAAAGTTGCCGGCCGCAAAATTGCCGATTTGGCCGGGCTGTATCACCAGCCGGTCAGAGATCGAGCCGCCATTCTGCTCCGCACCCTTGGTGGTGATGCTGATGACGGCAAGCTCGGCCGTGCCACCGTACGACGCAGAGCCGGGCCCGCGGATGAGGTCGACCTGCTTGATGTTGGTGGCGGCATAGTGGTCGAGGGGGAAGAGATTGCCATAGATGCCGTCGTTCATTTCGATGCCATCAACCTGGAGCTGAATCTTCCCCTCATACGCCCACAGCCCGCGGAATCCCGGGCCGACCTGGGAATAGACGTCCAGTCCGAACGAAAACCCGGGGATCTGCTGGAGAATGTCCTTCAGGTCGTGCGCCCCGCTCTCCTGAATGTCCTTGGCCGTGACCACGGACACCACCGCCGGCTGCGCCTGAATGGGCTTGGCGGTCACCGAAGCGATCTTGATCTCGACCTTGGCGAGATCATCGATCGACATGTCCAGCAGGTTTGCCTCGGCAGCGAACCCGGCAAGAGGAGGGAAAAGAAGCCCCAGCGAGAGGGCTCGTGCAATCCGAGGGGCGGAGATGTTCATAGAGATGGCGGCGACCGTGGCGCGCTCGCCTCTCCATCGGCCATTTGGCGAATGGCTTTACCCGAGCAGTGCACTTATCCGCCGGTTGCCTGCCCGCCGCAGTGTCATAGACCTTGGCGCGGCTGGTCGGCGGGGCTGGGCCGACTCCGGCATCCGCCAACTCTGCGGGCGGCTGGCTGATCCCGCCGCCCGCCCTGCCGCATCCCGCTTCAATCCTGCCGGCTCCAGCCGGAAGATCCGGCCGGCTCTGCCCTCGGGGCCGTCAGGCGAGGATCTCCAGCAGGCGGACCAGCAGCCGGTCCACCCGAGCCTGGCTGTCCTTCACCAGTTCACGGAAACGGGCGTAACTAATTTCCGTGCCCTCCAGGCCATTGGCGAAATTGTCCACCGTTCCGAGGCTGTTGTAGCGCAAGCCGAGTTCCGTACACAGGTCGGCCTCATGCGCGGCCGTCATCCCAACCACGTCGCCCCACTGGCGGATGATCCGGATCTCCGCCTTCGTCTCAAAACGCGGGCCGCGGGTCTGCACGTACACCTGGCCCGTCTGGATCGTGAACTCCCGGGCGAGTTCCCCGACCAGTCGCGGCATCAGGTTGTTGGCGATGCCGGGCGCACCGCCCTTCATTTCCTGGTCGAAATACGTGGCCGGCCCGGTTTGGAAACAAACGTAGTCGCTGCACGACACCAGCGAACCGGGCGGCAGATCCGGGCGCAGCGAACCCACGGAACTGAGCGCCACGACGTCCTCGTAGCCGAGGTCGGCCACCGCGCGGAGATTGGCCCGGTGATTGAGGGCGTGCGGCGGCAGCGGATTGCCCGCCCCGTGCCGGTTGATCAACACGAAGTCCCCCCAGGTGCGATAGTCCACCTCCCCGTAAATGGTCTGGACCTTCTTCACCTCCCAGCCGGAGAAAAGGCGGGAATTTACGATGCTGGTGCCGCTGAGGAAAGCCACTTTCATGGCCTTGGGCAAAGCAGCGTCACCTCCAAGCGACAACCCGAAACCACGGACGGCCCCATCGCTCCGGAATGACCGGGCCAAGAAAAACAAGAAATGCGCAGGCCACCGCCAAAATCTGCCGATAAACGGACCAGCATCCCCTCACGCTCCTCCCCGCCGATCCCGGCACCACGTCCCGGATTGCCGCACAACTAGTCCTCCGCCCGACACCACCCCGCCCCGCTTCACCGCCACACCATCCCCTTGCCTGCCATGAAAAATATGAAGATCGGAACCAAAATCGGATGGGGCTTCAGCCTCGTCCTGCTCGTCGCCCTCAGTCTGGGCGGCACGGCCCTCTGGAACATGTTCGCCGTGCGGGACCAGGCCGTCTCCCTGAAAAACGAGAGCGTCCCCGAGGTCACCGTCGCCAATAATGTCGAACGCTCCTCCCTGCTGACCATGTATGAAATCCGCGCCTACGGCCTAGTGGGCGACGACGACTATCTCGTGAAGGGGCGGGGCCACCTCGCCGACGTGAAAAAATATCTCGTGGAAGCCAAGCAGCTCGGGGCCGCCAAACCCAACCTCGCCGCCTTGAAAAGCGCGGCGGAAAAGGCGGAGGAGCAGGTCGTCGCCTATGAAGCCTTGATTCAAAAAACTGTTGAGACCGACAAGGCCCTCGAGAAGCGCCAGGAGGAGCTCAACGATTCCGCCCAGTCATTTTTGAAAAGCGTGAACAGCCTGGAAGCTTCCCAGAACAAAAAGATGCGCGACGAGATTGCGGCCGGAGCCGGGGCCGAGGCCCTCGCCCAGCGCCAGACCAAGCTGAATCTCGTTGCCGATATCATCGAGGCCGGAAACTCGGCCCGCATCAACGTCTGGAAGGCCCAGGCCACCCGGGACAACAAGCTCTTTGATGAAGCCCGGAAACACTTCCCCGAAATCAAGGACAAGGCGGAGGAAGCGCTGAAGATCACGATCAAACAGGCGGACATCGACGATCTGAAGGAAACCCAGGTCGCCGCCACCAACTACGGCATCCATGTGGACCAGATTGCCGCTCTCTTCCAACAGCGGGCCGAACTCGCCACGAAGCGGGCCGCCGTCGCCAACGCCGTCCTCGTCGAGGCCCAAAAGACCGCCGCCCTCGGCCTCAGCCAGACCGCCGAGGTGACCTCCCGCGCCGCTTCCTCCCTCGGACGTGCCAGTACCGTCATGATCATCGGCCTGGCCCTCGCGGTCGTCCTCGGCTTCGGCATCGCCTATTTCATCACCCGCGACGTCACCCAAGCCATTTCCCGCGTCGCCGAAGCCCTCTTTGCCAGCGCCGAGCAGACCGCCAGCGCCGCCAGCCAGGTATCCTCCGCCAGCCAGAGCCTGGCCACCGGAGCCAGCCAGCAGGCCGCTTCCCTGGAGGAAACCAGCTCCTCGCTGGAGGAGATCGCCAGCATGACCAAGCGCAACTCCGAGAATTCCCAGCGCGAGAAGGAACTCGCCCGCGAGGCCAACCAGACCGCCGCCGCCGGTGCGGCCGACATGCAGTCGATGACCGCCGCCATGAACGACATCAAGGCCTCCAGCGACGACATCGCCAAAATCATCAAGACCATCGACGAAATCGCGTTTCAAACCAACATCCTCGCGCTCAACGCCGCCGTCGAGGCCGCCCGCGCCGGCGAGGCCGGCATGGGTTTTGCCGTCGTCGCCGAGGAAGTCCGCAACCTCGCGCAACGCAGTGCCGTCGCCGCCAAGGAGACCGCCACCAAGATCGAAACCGCGATCAACAAGACCGCGCTGGGCGTCCAGCTCAGCGCCAAGGTCTCGCAGACGCTGCAGGCCATCGCGGTGCAGGCCGGCAAGGTCGATCAACTCGTCGCCGAGG
>CAISJA010000274.1 GCA_903885525.1 uncultured Opitutaceae bacterium | reverse complement strand
CTGGATGGCGTTCATCCCGCAGTTGGCGAGGAAGAGGTCTTCCGGGCGGGCACCGGTCAGGGCAGGCAGGAGGTGCCGGCGGATTTCGGCGGCCGCATCGCCGGTGCAGGAGGGTTCGGCCGCCGCGGCCGGAAGCACTCCGAGCCGGACGAGATGATCTTCGGCTTCCCGGGAGGAGAGAAAGCCCCCGAAATTCTGCAGGTAGGTTTTGGCCTGGGTGGCGAGGGCGGCATCATCGGCCGCGTGCGCGACCCCGTGCAGGCCGGAATTTTCGTACAGCCGGGCGGACGGCGCCCCGCCGAGGCGGGCCACGAGGTTCCGCGCCATGGCGGCGGAACTGGTCAGCCAGAGCAGGCGGCCGGCCAGAGCCGGTTCGGAGCGAAGGCAATGGGCCGCGAGCTGGCGGGCGTAAGGATGCACCACGAAGCGAGGGTAGCCGCTGGTGAGGTGGCGCGTGACGGCCGGATCCTTTTCCTCATAGCCGCAGACCGCCTGCAAGGTGGGCAGGCTGCAGGAGACCGCATGCGGGGTGTCCGGGATGCGTTGACCGAGGGGCAGGGGTTGGAAGGCTGGGCGGGGCAAGGGAAAGAGCAGCCTCAGTCCGCCGGGGACGGCTGGCAACGTTGCAGCCTGTCACATGCCCGGGAAGAAGCGCATCCTGCGCAATACCGGTTTGGGGGCGGGAGAAGGCAACCCGATTATCCCACGGGACGGGGCCTCCCAGTCCTGATGGCACCTCGCGCGGTGGCGACGCTGGCCATGGTGTTGCCGGTCGGTTGAGCCATTCTTTTCGGGCAGGGAATGCCGGGCTGGTACAGCCAGCCCACGCTTTCTTAGAATCGTTTTGAGGGTGTGCAATAAGATAAGAATTTTAACATCTGAAAAATAAAACATTGAAAACCAACTACTTAAATAATAGGATTTATGGCACACCGCGTGCTTTCCTTTTCGTGGGTCATGAGTTCAGTCTCCAAACCTAGTTCTTTGGCATTTTCCTCCACTCTTCGGTTGATCGCACGATGGCTTACCCCGTGTCCCCAAAACACGACTTTCGCCGCTTCGGGCCCAGTTGGGCCGAACGGCGAGACTGGGCGCGCATATGGGCGCGCCCAGCCTTCCCAACAAAACAACGCTCCGCTCGCGCGGAGCCTTATATAATGAAAAACATCGTGTATCGACTGACCCTGATCATCAGCTTGTCCGTGGCCCCCCTCGCCCTTTCGGCGAAGTCCACCGAACAAGCCTACCTCGAACAGTACCGTGGCAACACCAGCATTCCGGTGCCGGTGAAGATCGTGACGCCTGACGTTGACCGTGAGTTCGCTGGACAGACCGTCCATGTGGAATTCCACCTCGACGCTTCGGGCATCCCCACGGCCATCACCACCACGGAAGCGGTGCCCGCCAAGCTGGCTGGCGAGTTGACGGCAGCGGTGGCCAAGTGGCGCTTTCAGCCGCTGGCCGCCAAAGACGCGGCCAAGGGTGCGCATGTCATCCTGCCGGTCGTCATCGTCGACAGCCAGAGCTGAGTCCCCCGAGCGACGTAGTTGATCGAAAACATTCCAGGGCCGCCTCCCTTCGCGGGGGGGGCGGCCCTGTTGCTTTTCCGGCGCGGCCGCCGGCGGAAACGGATTGCGGCGCGGGCCGAACCCGGGCGGAGTGAAGGCGCATGAAACTCCTTTCCTGGAACGTCAACGGCGTGCGCGCTGCGCTCGGCAAGGGCTTGCTCGACTGGATGGCCGGCTCCCGGGCCGACGTCATCTGCCTACAGGAGGTGAAGGCCACGCCCGGCGATGTGCAGGGAGTGGCCTGGCCGGCGGGCTATGCGCTGCATTGGAACGCGGCGGAGAAAAAAGGCTACAGCGGCACGGCCTTGTTCACCCGGTGCCAGCCGCTGGCCGTGACCGCCGGCCTCGGTTCGCCGGGGCACGACGCGGAGGGCCGCACCCTCACGGCGGAGCTGGCCGACTGCTACGTGGTGAATGTCTATGTGCCCAACGCGCAGCCCGGGCTCGTGCGCCTGGGCTTCCGGCAGGAGTGGGACCGGGCCCTGCTGGACCATGTGCGTCGGCTCGAGAAAAAAAAGCCCGTCGTCCTCTGCGGCGACCTGAACGTCGCCCATGAGGAGATCGATCTGGCGCGCCCGAAGGAAAACGTCGGCAACCCGGGTTTTTCGGACGAGGAGCGCGCCGGTTTCCGCGACTATCTCGCGGCGGGCTTCCTCGATACCTTCCGGGCCTTCGAGCCCGGTCCGGGACATTACAGCTGGTGGACGTACCGCGCCGGCGCCCGCGCCCGCAACATCGGGTGGCGCATCGATTATTGCCTGGCTTCGGCGGGGCTGAAGGCGCGGCTGAAAAACGCCTGGATCGAGCCGCAGGTCATGGGCAGCGACCATTGCCCGGTCGGACTGGAGCTCGCATGAGCGCCGACCCGCTGGCCGCCCGGCTGAAGGAGCTGCTCCTCAGCGAGCCGCGGCTGACGGTCGCCGCCGCCGAAAGCCTGACCGCCGGCCTGGTCCAGGCGCGGCTGGCGTCCGTTTCCGGCGCGTCCGGCTATTTTCTGGGCGGCCTGACGGCGTACACCTTGGAGCAGAAAGTGAAACGGCTCGGCGTCAACCGCACCCATGCCCGGCAGGTCAACTGCGTGTCGCAGCGCGTGGCGGTGGAGATGGCGGCGGGTGCCGTCGAGCTCTTTGGGGCCGACCTAGCGGTGGCGACGACGGGATATGCCGAGCCGGCGCCCGCGTTCGGAGTGGCCGTGCCGCTGGCCTGGTGGGCGGTCTGCCACCGGCATCGCGGGGGAAAACTGGCTGTTCTTTCCGGAGAGGTGGAGGTGCCGCGCGCCTCTCGCACCACGGTGCAAAGCCGGGTGGCGGAGACGGCGCTGCGCGGACTGGCCGCCTACCTGCAGGATTGGCGCGGCTGAGGAGGGGGCGCCCCGGCGCGCCCGCGAGCGGGTGGGCCGGCAATCCGGCCGGGAGGCTGGCGGCCGGCTTTTTGCCCCCCCCCAAAAAAAAAAGCCCGCCGCGAGCAAGGCGGCGGGTCAGTGGACGGAGCCAGGGCCCGGTCGGATCAATTTGTGATCTTGGTGACGTAGTTGATCAGGAACTGCGCCTCGGCGGGAGCCTGCACCCAGTCGCTGTAAAGCAGCTCAGGCATCTTGTTGTTCGTGTTGTAGAAAATGCGGTTGGCTTCCTCGTTCGGCGCCATGTAGCCGGTCTTGAGCGCGGCGCTGAGGTAGTAGCCTTCCTGCAGCGAGTAGACATAGACATTGGCCGCGTCGGGCAGCGGACGGGTGACCTTCTCGGCTTCGGCGGTGCGGATGCCGGCCACGGCCTTGGCCTCGGCGCCGAAGTTGACCTTGCGGTTGAGGAGCAGCCGGGCGGTGGCATCATCCATGATGACGAGCACCGTGTTGAGGGCCTTCACCCCGGCCTGCAGCCCGAGGCTGGCCTCGCCGGTATTGAGAAAGGCGGGCACGGACCAGCGACCGTTCGGACGGCGGACGAGGGCGACGGCATAACCGTCCTTCACGCCGAAGAGAAAACCGGCCTGGATCTGGTTGACGACCACGATGGCGCGGGCCCGGTGCAGAACGTCGGCCGGGATGGCGGTCTTGGTGCTGGACTGCAGGTCCTGGAGGATGGCCTCGCAGGTGTCGATGCGCTCGACGAGCTTCGAGCGTTTGATCTCGGCGCGTGCAGGAAGCGCAGCGGCCAAGGCGGCGAGGCAAAAAAGGGCGGTGAACAGCTTCTTCATGAGGATAGGGACGGGACAGGGAGGTGGCTCGGGAGAGCCCGCTTGGGGCACGGTATAAGCAGATTCGCGGGCGGAATGAAAGCGAAGATTGGAGGGGAGCGACGCGGGGCGGTCATTCCAGGCCGCGCCGGGCGACCTCGTCCTCATCCCATCCCAGGTAATGTCCCAGCTCATGGAGGTAGGTGAGGCGGATTTCATTCCGGTAGGTTTCCGGGTCGCCGCCGGCATAGTCCCAGAGGTTTTCGAGAAAAAGGAGGATTTGTGGTGGCAAGGGGGCGGCTTCGTCCGATTCCTCCCCGTGAGCGCTCCCGACGAACAGGCCGAGAATATCCGGTTCCCAGCCCTCATCCTGAATGGCCTGGCTGGGGCGGGCGGCGAAGCAGACCGGCACTTGGGCGGCGGCGGTCCGGACTGCGTGGGGAAGCCGCTTTTGGGCGGCGGCCACCGCCTGGGCGGCGATCGGCTGGAGTTGGGCGGGGCGCATGGTTGGCGGACTCGGGTTGGCGGGCGGCCGCCCGCCTCAGCGGGGCAGTTCGCTCGAAAGATCGAAACGATCGACCTTGTCACCCAGCCACCAGAGGGTCGCGGCCAGTTCGCCGCCGAGCACGGCCGAAGCGGCCAGCGCCGTGAGGATCAGGGCGGCGGTCTGCCCCAGCAGCCAGTTGGCCAGCAGGTAAGTGATGACCGCGGCGGCGGCGGCAGGCAGCATCGCCACGATGAGCACCACCAGGTAGCCGGCCGTGTAGATCAGCCGTTGCCCCACGACTTCAACCCCGCCGCCCGGCCCTCCCGCCGTGGTGGCCCAGGCCGGAAAGAACAGGATGCCGGCGTAGGCGACGCAGAACAACAGACCGCACAACGGGGGGACCAGCAACGCGACTCCGATGGCACCGGCCACGCTCTGGGTGGCGGAAAGCGCCAGGCTGCCTTCGCGGGTGCGTAGGGAGAGCGAGGCGGCGAGCAGAAAAAACCACTCGATGAAGGTCATCAGCACCATGGGCGTGAGCAATTCGCCCAGGACCACGGTCCAGCCCCGCAGGGGATAGGACTTGGTGACATCCAACTGCTGCAGGATTTGCCCGGCCCGGCCCCGCAGAAGCAGCGGGCCGTAGATCAGCCCCATCCCGCCTAGTGTCAACGCGCCGGCACCGATTGCCGTGCGCAGGGGGCGCAGCTCCGGATCGGAGCCCAGCCAGGTGAGCCCGGCCACCGTCAGGGCGCAGGCCATCACCCACGTCCGCCACCGATACAGGGGACCCAGGTCGATGAGGCTTTTCCAGAGATACGCCGTCGGGGCCCAGCCGGAGGGAGCGAGCCGGAAGGGCTCGGCGCGGGGCTTGGTCGGCCGCTGCCGGCTCCGCCAGCGGCCTTCCCGTCGGGCGGCGAGGCGCGCCGCGAGCCGAGCGGAGGCCTCGAGCGAAGCCTCTTCGAAAGCGACATCAGCGCGCACCACCCAGGCATAGTGGGCGAGCAGGAGCAGGACGGCCGGGCCGAGCGCGGCCAGAAACGACGCCCCGTCGGGGGAGAAATACGGGCGGGCGACGAGGGCGAAGGGCACCAGGATCCAGCGGAGCGGCGCCGAGCCCAGCGTGCGTTCCGCATAGGCCCGCAGGGCGGGCAGGCCGGCCAGGTCCGCCTCCGTGGGCAGGATCACCGTCCGGCGCAGGCCGTACCAGGCGGCCGCCGCGAGCCCCAGCAAAATGCCGAGGACGAGCAGGCGCCGCCGCCAGGGATTGATCCCCCGGCCGAGCATCTGCTCCCGGGCAAAGGAGGCGCCCAGAAAATGCAGGTTGAGCGTGGAGAACAGCAGCCACCAGCCGCAGGCGTGCGTCCAGGCGTTTCCGCCCAGACCCCGGCCCCGGCCGAACAGCAGGGTCATGAACAAAACTGAAAGCAGGATGGAGAACTGCGACCGGAGCAACTGGGCCTGGATGAGGGTGCGGCGTGTGACCGGGGCCGGGAAAAGAAACGCCACCTGCGCCTCCGAGAAAGACAGCGCAGCCCGGCGGCTGGGGATCAGCCAGGCCAGCGCTACGATCACGAAGAGCGCCAGTCCGGCCAGCTGCGCCAGCAACGGACTGAGATGGCCGGCCGCATCGACCGCTGCCAGCTCCGCCGGCCGGCCGGCCTGCGCCCGGAACAGGTGGCGGAAAACGAAAAGCCAAAAGTACCCGAGACCGGCGAGCGCCCCGAAGAGATATTTCGGCTGGCGCAGCCGCCGCACCCGCTGCCCGAGCGCATTGCGCAGCGTGGTGAAATGCAGATAGAGCAGGGCGTCGGTCGCGCTCACGGGGTGGGCGGCAGCCGGGGCGGCACCGGGCCGGCGGTCTCCGCCGTGGCCCGGAAAAACACGTCCTCCAGGCTGGACTCGGGATGGGTGGCGAAACGGGCGCGGACATCGGCGAGGGTGCCGTCGGCGACCTTTGCCCCGCTCTGGAGGATCAGCACGTGCGTACAGACTTCTTCCAGCAGGCTGAGGAGGTGCGAGCTGAGAATGATCGCCGCGCCGTCCCGGGCGAGGCGGCGCATGGTATCCTTCATGCGGCGGATGCCGCCGGGGTCGAGGCCGGTCAGCGGTTCGTCAAAAAACACCACCGCCGGCGAGTGCAGCAGGCCGCAGGCGATGACGAGCTTCTGCTTCATACCGCGGGAGAGCTCCCCGGGCAGCAGCTGCCGTTTGTCGGCCATTTCCAGCTCGGCCAGCAGCGGGCCGGCCCGTTCCTGTCCAGCGCCGATTAGGTTTCGAGGTCAGCGCCAACTAGAATCCGTGTCGGATGGGGGCGTTGCCTCACAGCAAATGTTACCTGAGGTGGTCCTTGCTTCGTCACACGATGTTCG
>CAISJA010000273.1 GCA_903885525.1 uncultured Opitutaceae bacterium | reverse complement strand
GCGGCGGTGATGCGGGAGCTCAAACCGTAGCCCGTGGAGGCACCGATCACGAGGACGTTGCGCGGACCGCCCTGGATGGGACCCTTGCCTTTGACGTAGTCGATCTGCTCCTGCACATGGGCGGCGCAGCCGGTCGGATGAGCGGTGACGCACACAAAGCCACGGACCTTAGGTTTGATAATCATAAGCCCTCCCAGACTGGAAAACGTGGCCGGGGCGTCGAGCCTGAACTGGCCGGAGGCGCTGCTTTGTGTCCGGACCGACCGCGGAAGATTTTGGCAGGAGGGCGATTACAAGATGAGCAAGGCCGCCAGGCCAAGGAGGAGCAGGATGGCCAGCACGGTCAGGGTCTTTCTTTCCTGTTTGGTGGTGGAGAGGATCATGGGGCGAGTCCGGTGGGGGCGAGGTTGGCGAAGAGCTGTGGGAGCAAGGGATCGGAGGCGAGAACCGCCCAATCCGCGTTGCTGGACAGGCGCACAAAATATTGTTCCCCCTCGCGGCGGAACCCATAGCGCAGGGCCAGCTGGACGAGGGCGGGCACCGAGTAGGGATCGCGGAAGCTGATCACGCGGCCGTCGTAGCTGTGCCAGAACCAAACATGCAGCGGAGGCTGGTTGCCGTTTTGGAACAGCCGGTGTTCGGCAGCCGGCAGGGATGTGCCCGCGATTTGCAGGGTGACATGCGGGGAAGGATTGGCCTGGGTATTCCAACCGGTGCCAGGCCAGCAGGCGTCGGGTGTGTGCGAGGCGACCAGGCTGGCCGGGGCCTGCCCCGGCGCCCAATGGGCGACATAGGCGGTGAACAGCACCGGCTGTCCTCCGATCATTTTGAAATAGGTCCGCTCGGCCAGTTGGCGGGTGCGAAGAATGTCGGCAAATTGATACAGATCCGGCCTGGTCTGCACCTGCCAGCCCTCGGCGCTGGCGGGCAAAAGTAGCGCGACGTCGCGGCTGTCGGCGCCAGCGGGGGAGGCGGACCGGCTATAAAAGGCGAAAACAAGGGCCACGGCGCCGGCACCCAGACTCAACGCCCCGAAGCGCCGGCAGGGGCCAGCGTCGACCGGGGCGGCGGGTGGGGCGGCGGGTGGGGCGGCGGGCGGCAGGAGCGGGCGGCGGGGACTCAGGACCAGGGCGAGGAGGCCCAGCGACAGCGCGGCGAGCCCGAGAATGGCGAAGCCGGTGGCATCGTGCCAGAAGCCGGCGATCGGCACGCCCGCATTCGCCAGCAGGGTCAGGCTGAGCGAGCGGAAAAAATTCATCACCACCGCCAGTGCGGGGGCGAGCAGGATGAGGCTGATCCGTCCGCCGATGCTGCGGACCTGCCAGGCGGCGAAGAAAAACCCGGCATAGACACAGGAGAGGAGGCTGCGGATGCCGCTGCAGGCTTCCTCAATGCCAACGGTGGAGTGAGCCAGCAGGATGAGGTGGCCGGACTGCCCGGCGGGAATACCGAGAAATTGCAGGGAGTGCAGGACACTGGTGGTGACCAAGTCCTGCAGCAGGAAGGTAAGGCGGCTGTAGGTGCCGGAAGGCAGGGGGGCGGAGAGGAGCCAGAGCCCGGCCGCGCTCAGGCTGATCCAGTTGAGCGGCACAAGACGGAGGTGGGCGGCGGAGAGGGTGAGGAGGGCGGCAAGGAGCGCGGAGGCCAGGCTGGCGGCGAGCACG
>CAISJA010000272.1 GCA_903885525.1 uncultured Opitutaceae bacterium | reverse complement strand
ACAAAACCATCCAGCTAATTAGGTCGTTCGGCTGAGAATGCCCGGCAACTGCGTCCCCGCGAGGGGAGGTGGAGAGCAGCCGGTGAGCAAGACGAGCAGTCCGCAATGAAGATGAAGCCCATCCAATGAGCCCCGAGAAGACAACAACCGTGGAGCCGAGCCCGTTCAAAGGAGGCGAAGGCTGTCAGGATTGGACGCTGGCAAACCCTGCGAAGAGCGGGAGAGGCCTCAATGACCCTTGGTCCAGTCATCGCCACGGCGGGGTCGGCGGGCGCGGAATGCAAGTGCAGGTGGTGGACATAAGAGATGAGATCTCCGGCGATGGGCCTCGCGGCCCAACGGCGGGCGCAAGCGACCAAATCGCCAGGCCCGTCCGCTCGGCGGAGAAGTCGGAGCGGTCCATAGTAGCGACGAAACGGCCAACCACCGTGGAGCGAAGGGGCCGCACTTGGTCGAAGAGAACAGCGAAGCGAAGGACAAGGCGATGGTTCCCGAAATGGAAATAGCAACGCCGACCAAAGTTCAGCAGCTTCAACGGACTCTTTACCGTCAGGCGAAGGAGAATGGGCGCTGGCGGGCCTGGAGCCTCTATGGCGACCTGTGCCGCCGCGATGTGTTGGAGACCGCGCTTGTGGCGGTCGTCCGCAACGCTGGTGCAGCCGGCGTGGATGGCGTCACGACGGAGCAGGTGAAAACCGCCCCATCGGCCATTCTCGATGAACTGCAAATGCAACTGCGGGCGCGCGGCTACCGGCCCAGTCCGGTGTTGCGAGTCTGGATACCGAAGGCGGACGGCAAGCAGCGTCCCCTCGGCATCCCGACGGTGAAGGATAGAATCGTGCAGATGGCGCTGCTGCTCCTGCTCCAGCCGATCTTCGAGGCTGACTTCCATGAGGACAGCTACGGTTATCGGCCGGGCAAGAGCGCCCATCAGGCACTGGAGGTGATTCGCACAGCTATCTGGAAAGGGAAACACGAGGTCATTGACGCCGACTTGAGCGGCTACTTTGACACGATTCCCCATGCCGGATTGCTGCGCTTGGTGGCCCGGCGCGTGAGCGACGGGAGCATCCTGGCACTGGTGAAGGCGTTCCTGAAAGCTCCCATCGTCGAGGAGAAGAGGGGACGCCAGACCATCCAGCCGAATGAACGTGGGACCCCGCAAGGCGGTGTCATCTCCCCCTTGTTGTCCAATCTGTATCTAAACAGCCTGGACCATGGGGTAAATGAACAGCCTGAGCTGGAAGCCAAACTGGTGCGCTACGCGGATGACTTTGTGCTGCTGTGTCGGCCCGGTGACGGGGCGGCACTCTACCAGCGGCTCAAAGGGTATCTGCAACGCAAGGGTCTAACGCTGAATGAAGCCAAGACCCGCGTGCTGGACGTGCGTCAGGAAAGCTTCCGATTCCTCGGTTTCGATGTCAGTTGGCGGCAGAGCCGCACGACCGGCAAGTCGTATCCGCATGTGGAGCCCGGCAAACGAGCCCAACAAAAGCTGCGGGACGCCGTCCGAGGGGAGCTGAACCACTGGACCACGGGCCGGAGCTGCATGGAAGCAGTTCGCACCGTGAACCGGGTGGTTCGTGGTTGGTCGCATTACTTCCACTACGGCCACTGCACGCGGACGTTTGTCCGGATGCAGGACTGGTTGCGGCAACGTTACCGGAAATGGCTCTGGAAGAAATACGGTCGTACGCTGGGCTATCACACGTTCTTCACCAACGACCGCCTCCAGGGACAGTATCAGCTCTTCACCCTCCCATCGTATGCGCCGCGTTGCCGATAGCTCGACGGTGAACGACCTCGGAAAGCCGGATGCGGGAAAACCGCCTGTCCGGTTTGATGAGGGGCGGAAGCTGGCGTTCGTCAGCTTCTGCCTACTCTACCAAACCGCCCGGTCAGTCTGGAACGCGCCCCCCCGTCCTGAAGCCGGCGGCACCCGACGCGCCAGCGGAGCCGTCACGCCGGCTGCGTCCTCCTGCGGGTGAGGCTGCGGGCAACGAGGCCCTGCGCCTCCCTCGCCGCGCCAGGCGCGGCGAGCGCGGTGAGCGCCCTCCGTCCGGTAGCAGAATATAGGAGTCGTATCTTAATTTTCGATAAACCGCCCGGCCTGCGTCGGTGCCTGCCGTCGTCTGCTGCCCTCGCGCCACCCGACCCGATTCCCGCCCTCGCCCTGCGTCACGTTAGCCCTGTGCGCGTAGGATACTTGTCATACAATATATGACAAGTTCCCCGTGACGCAGAAGGAAGGGGTCGTGCCTTTCGTATCGACAGACCGCCCGCACCCAGACCGTGGCCGCCCCCGACGGGGGCACCACCGTGCGGACCGTCCAGCCCGACGGCCGCCTCGCCTCGGTCACCGGTTCCGCCGTGGTCGCGCAGTACTACTCCTGTGGCGTGGAGTCCGACGGCCGCCAATGGAGCCAGGTCAACAGCGGCAGTTCCAGTGAAAACGAGCAGTTAGTTTTGACCCACCTGCGAGCACATCAAATTGACCCACCAGCAGCCTTGCCGCTCATTCCTTGGCTGCTCTCTCAGCGGCAGGGCGCACTGCCCGGGAGGTGATCGGCTGAGGAAAAGGTTGGTAAACAGGACGGTGCCCCTTTCACTGGGGCCATGAGACGATACCTCGTTGCCTTCAGTCTGCTGGCGGTCTGGGTCCACGCCGATCCCGTTTCGTTTTGGAAGCAGTTGACGCCGGAGGAGCGGCGTGCGGCCGGACTTGACCGGCTGACGCCCGCGCAACAGGCGGCCCTGGACGGTTTGGTGGCCCGGCAAGCGAAGGAAGGGGCCCGCCAGGAGGTCGAGACGGCCACGGCGGCGGTGACGGAAAACACGCGCAAGGAAGTGGCGGCGGTCCGGGCCCGGGCCGCCGCGGAGCAGGAGGAGGCCGTGCACCGCGCCCGCGAGGAGGCCCGCCTAGAGAAGGAGGCGATCACCCGGAAGGCCCGCGAAGAAGCCAAGGCCGAGGCCAAGGCGGAGCAGCAAAGGCGCAAGTTGGCCGACGCCGGGCTGGCGGCGCGCTCCGACGACGAGCCGATCCATACCCGGATCAAGGGCGATTTCCGCGGGTGGGAAGGTGCCACGGTTTTCACGATGGAAAACGGCCAGGTCTGGCAGCAGACCGACAAGCAGAGCCGGTTCTTCCCGAAGATGGAGAATCCCGAGGTCGTGCTCGAGCCCAGCCAGTTTTTTGGCTGGAAAATGTACCTTGCGGTCGAGGGGCTTTGGATCCGCGTGCGCCGGGCCAAGTGAGACCAGTATCCCCCGGGTGGCACGCTGCCGGGAACAGGCACGGCCCGCCGGCGTGCAGGGTTCTGTCGGCGGGTCGGGCCGGTTTTCCCCAGAGCGGCGTGAGCATCCGCAGGCGATGGTGGGGTGGGCCCCGATGAAGCCGGGGCAGGATATCGGTCGCCACCGCTCATCCCTCAAGCCCGCATATCCACCCTTCAGCGCGGCAACTGCGATGCATTCTTGTCGCCCTGCCGGCCCGCGCCTGCCTGCATGGGCTCCCCCACCCATGACCGCCATGCTGACCGACGCCGAACGCCGCGCGCTCTTTGCCCAGACCGTGCGCCGGATGGAGCAGCGGCTGGCGGCGGGCACCAGCAAGGGGGCGGTCCTGCGGGCTGTCGGCTGGGGGCTGCAGGAACTGGAAAGAACCTACGCCGGGACGCCGGCCGGGGTGCTGGCCACGGTTGCCTGCCGGGCCGGCTGCGGGCACTGCTGCTCGTCCCCCGTCGATGTGCAGGCCCATGAAGTCTTGTTTGTGGCCGACAGCATCCAGAAGGATTTTTCTCCGCAGGACCTGGAGGACCTCATCGCCCGCACCGCCGAGCACCGGGCTTTTCACGCCAGACTGAACAGCGACGAGCGGGAGCGTTCGCGCGTGCCCTGCGTCTTTTTGGTCGAAGGCAGTTGCGCGATCTACGAGGTGCGGCCGGAAATCTGCCGGGCTCACCACATGAGCGACGTCGCCCCGTGCATCGCCTTCGTGGATGATCCCGGCGCCGCTCTGCCGACCGGCCATATCCCGGTGCTCCGGGCGCGGATGTTTGCCGTGATGCTCGGGATCGATGAAGCGCTGGAAGGTGCCGGCTATGACGACCGCTCCTATGATTTTGGCTCGGCCCTGAATGAAGCCCTGACCAACAGCCTCTGTCTTGTGCGCTGGCTGCGCCGGCAACCAGCCTTCCCCGATTTTTGCCTCACTCCGCCGCCCCTCGGTTAAAAAACGGAGAACTTCCACGAGGCGCGCGGGGGCAAGGCGGAGACCCTGACCGGAGCCGGGCGGGCTTTCTGCGCGCCGTGGGGTGCGGGGTTCAGACCATCCGGCCGCGCCGGCCGGTTCTTTCCCGTCAGCCAGGATTCAGCGCGGCCAGCGCCTGCCGGGCGGCCTGCTGGGCTTGGATCAAATCGACTCCGGCCATATCCAAGATGCGGGCCGTCCTTTGGTCGCGGGTCATGGTCAGAGCCAGCAGGATGTGTGCGGTCCCGTAATAGGTGTGGCCGCAGGCCTCGGCCTCGACTGCTGCCAGTTTCAGGAGCCGCTCGCAGTCCGCACTGTGGCGGGGGGCGGTGCCGTGGGGCTTCCGGGGCAGGGCGAGGATTTCCGGCATCAAGCTGCGGCGGATGCGCGCCGGTTCCACCCCGAGTTTTTTCAACGTCACAAAGCCGGCCCCGCGGTTCAGGTCGATCAGGCCGAGGAGGACGTGCACCGTCTCAATCTGCGGGTGGCCGTAGGCTTCGGCTGTCCGACGGGCATCGATCAGCAGGCGTTCCGCCCGGGGCGAGGGATGGTCCTGCGGGCGACGTTTGGGTTGGAGGATGCGGAAAAATGCCATGAATGAAAAAGATGAATTCAGCGTCAGGCAACCTGCCAGTCCGCGGGGTATCTGACCATCAAGTAGTAAAACGCACAGCCAAAGCAGGAGAGCGACTCCTGCCGTGTTTGAGGCGACTACCGCTCAACCAGCAGTGCCAGCAAGCATCATTCCCCCTCGGTGAGGCAAGGCCGGAGTCTGGCATCCGGGAGCAATCGGGAAGAAAGCCTTTGCGGGTGGGCATGATTTCCTGACGTGGCGAGGTGGCTCGCCATTCCCTGCCGGGCTAGGGGCAGACAGCCGGGCTCTTGCGACCGCTGCGACCGTGCCCACACCGCAGGAGAAGGGCGGGTATCAGCAGGAGGAACGGGACACTCGGAGCGCCGCCGCCGCCACCGCCGCCGCCCGATGACGAGCCGGAGCTGCTGCTTCCGCCGGAGGAACCGCCGGAGGACGAGCTGCTGCCGGACGAGGAGCCGGAACTGCTGCTGCTCCCACTGCTGCCGCTGGTGGCGGTGATCGGCAGGGTGGTGACGGTCCCGTTGAGGGCGAGGCGGCGGATCGCGGCGTTGCCGTTGTCCGCCACGTAGAGATAGCTGCTGCCGTCGAATTTCACATCCTTTGGCAGATTGAACCAGGCGGACGGCCCCGTGCCGTCCAAAAGCCCGGAGACAGAGCTGAGTCCGGCCAGGGTGGAGACCACTCCAGACGGTGTGATGACGCGGAGGGAGGAGTTGCCGGCATCGGCTACATAGAGGTTGCCCGTACTGTCGAGTGCGAGTCCGGCCGGCTGATTGAAGAGGGCGTCAGTTCCGTTGCCATCGCTGGTGCCGCTCACGCCGGTGAGGCCGGCCGAGGTGGTGACGTCGGCGGCGGGTGAGATTTTGCGGATGGTCTGGTTGAGGGTATCGGCCACGTAAAGCGTCCCCTGGCTGTCGACGGCGAGGCCCGCCGGCTGATTGAAGGTTGCTGCGGTCCCCGGGCCGTTCGCGCTGCCGCGCACACCGGCCTGTCCGGCCAGAAGGGAGACCATTCCGGTGGAAGTAACTTTCCGGATCACGGAGTTGCCCGTGTCGGCCACGTAGAGGGTGCCGGCCCCGTCGATCGCGAGGGCGGCCGGGGCGTTGAACCAGGCGGCGGCGCCGGTACCATTCTGGTAACCCTGGTGGTCGGCGGAACCGGCCAAGGTGGTGACCACACCGGCCGGGGTGATTTTCCTGATGAGGGAATTGCCGGTGTCGGCCACGTAAAGATTTCCGGCCGCATCCAGCACGACCCCGCCGGGTTGGCGGAAGAGGGCGGCGGCGCCGGTGCCATCGGCCGAACCCTGTTGGCCGGTGGTGCCGGCGAGCAGCGTCGCGCTGTTGGCCGTGACCTTCTGGATGGTGTTGGCCGAATTATCGCTTACCCACAGGGTGCCGGTGGAGTCGGCGGCCACGCCCAGCGGACTGGGGAAGACGGCGGCCGCGACCGTCAGCGTGGCGGCGGCGCTGTTCACGGTGCCGGCGGCGTTGGCGGCACTGAGGCGGTACTGTTGGCCATTTTGCCCGAGGTTTACGCCGGTCAGGGTAAGCGTGGTGGTGGCGGTGCCGCTGGTCGAGGCATTGTCGGTCAGGTCGGTCCAGCTGGAGCCGTTGTTGGCGGAGACCTGCCATTGGTAGGCGACAAGCGGATACCCGGTGGCACTGGCGGAGAAGCTGGCGGTGTGCCCGGCTGCTGCCGTCATGCCGGAGGGCGAGGCGGTGAGGCGCGGTGCCACGGCGCCGGCGAGCTGGCTGAACTGAAACCAGTTCAGGTTGGCGCTGCCGCTGCCGGTGCCGCCGGTGACCACCAGGTACAGGTCGTGGACGCCACTGGCGCCGGCGGCGGCGATCGTGACGGTCTGCCAGGTCTGCCAGCCGCCGGTGTTGGGGACGGTGAGGGCGGCGACGCGCGGGCCGGCCACGCCATCGAGCCGGAATTCGAGCGTGCCCGCGCCGACCGCACTGGCCAGGCGCGCACTGAGCGAGGCGACCCCGGTGCCGAAATCGACGTTGCGGTAGACGGCGTAGTCGCCATTGTCCGCGTAGCCCACATCGTAGCCGCCGAGGGTGTCCGTGGTGGGCTCGGTCTGTAGGCCCACGGTCGAAGCGAGGCTGGAGGCCTGGATGGGCAGGGTGGCGTCGAGGGTGGAGGCACCGGCCGGGGTGCCTGACCACTGGAAGGTCGCCGCGGCGGAGGCCGGGAGGGTGTAGCTGAATTGCCGGCCGCCCCAGCGCACTTGGAAGCTGCGGCTGCTGGCCGTGTCATTGTAGGCCACCAGTACCCGGGAAGCGTCAGGATTGATGAAGGCCGCGTTGACGATGCCGGCGCCGTTGCTGGAGTAGACCCGGTGGGCGCCGGGGAGCACAAACCGGCTGTACTGGCCGAGCGTGTAATATTCGAGGTTGTAGGTGGTGGCCCCGGTCGAGGAATTGACCGTGATCAGCGCCGAGCAGGTGCTGCCGCCCGGCAAATCCGGGCCGCGGTTTTCATCGAGGGCGAGATTCCATTTTACGTAGGCCCGGGCCCAGCTCCGCAGGCAGTGGGTGATCTCCTCGAAGTCCGATTTGTATTGGTTGGCGATCCAGGTGCCGCCGGAATGCTCGGTGAGGTACTCGCCCTTCGTGGGATACTGCGTGGCGAGGGTGGTCATCGCCCCGGGCGGGCCGCCATAGCCATGCCAGGCCACGCCGGCCACCTGGTCGGAAGCGAGCACGGTCGCATCAGCCAGCACTTGGGCGGGGAACGCCACACTATCCCAATTGTGGTCGTAGACGAGGACCTTGGTGGCGAGATGGTTGGCGGCCAGCGCCGGGAGCAGGTAGTCGCGCAGGACCGTGGTTTGCGTGCCGGCGTCCATCGTCATGCCGGGGTAATTGGCCGGTTCGTAGAGCGGTTCGTTCTGGAGCGAAAGGTAATGGACCGGCACTCCCTGGGCAGCATAGGCCTGGAGGTATTTGACGAAGTAAGCGGCGAAGGGTGCGTACATCGTGGGCAGGAGCGAGCCCTTGATCATGGAGCCGCTGGTCTTCATCCAGCCTGGTGGACTCCATGGGCTGGCCATGATCTTGAGCTGGGGATTGAGTTGGAGCGCCTGTTGCGTGAGCGGGAGCACATCGGCGAGGTCATGCTGGATCGAGAAGCCGGCCAGGGTGGCGTCGGTGGTGCCGGCCGGCTGGTCGTCGTAGGAATAGAGCGAGCGGGAGAAATCGGAGGCCCCCATCGGGTTGCGCACGAAGCTCAGGCCGATGCCGTCGCCTGTATGGGTGAAGAGGTTGCTGATGACGCCGGCGCGGTTGGCGGACGGCACCACCTCGTGCAAGAGGTACGCGGAGGCATCGGTGAAGGAGCCGCCAAAGCCTTCCATGGTCTGGTAGACCTGCGTATCGTCCACCACCACGGGATTGTCAACCGGTGCGGCGGCGGTGAACACCACCGCCGGCTGGGCGGTGATTTTTTTCTGCAGGTCCGGGGTGGTCAGCCAGACGCTCACGGTTTGCCCGGAGGCGATGAGTGTGCCAGCCAGACCACCCAGGGCGAGCGCCGTCCGGTACATTGGGATCAGCCGAAAAGAGCGGGAGACGGGCATGGGGAAGCGGGGTATGGGGTTGGGGGAGCGGGGAGCACCTTATACCTGGAGCGGGGAGGAAGAAAGCGCGTTCCGTAGGAGCCGTCGCATCGGCGATCCGCTGCCGGCTGACCGGGTGGAAAATTATCCGCCTGCCGTGGTGCAGGGAGCGGCGGTCCCGGCATCCGCCGTGCCGTCCCGCAGAGCGTGGGGGGCGTGGCTAGGGGGCGGGTGTGGGCTGGCCGCTCTGCCGGTAGATGACGCCGCCCTTCATCACGAAGCTGACGCGGGCAAATTGGGCCGGGTCCTGCAGTGCGGTGAACCGCACAAGCCAACCAAAGCACGGTGAGGACCAGCGTGCCAACAGATGATAAAACGCTTGGGCACCTTCTCGGTTATCAACCCTTCTCGAAGCGAAGGAAAGTTCACCTACGTCAAACTGAACACCCCAACGGCTTGCCCGCCTCGTGCCGCTTGTCTTTGGTCAACCGGAGGAGCACCCGCGGCCGCTTTAATCCGCGATGAGCCCGACCCGAACTGGAAATAGGGATGCGAGTGCCCAAGCTATGTCATGGACAAGATCGAGTACCACCACGCGCAGCTCAATGGCCGCGAGTACTCCATCGGGAGTAGATGCGCGGCCGACTTGAGATTACATATGCCTGACCTGAAACTCAAGTCTCGACCCCTGCTGAATGCCGCGCCATGGCTCAGGTGATGCATGCGCTGTCGCTCTATCTCGATACGTCGGTCATCGGCGGTTACTACGATCCCGAGTTTATGGCCGACACCCGCGCTCTTTGGCGGCTTCGAGAGGCAGGGCGTTTTCAGTTTATCACCTCGCAACTTGTGTTCCAAGAGGTCGCAGGCGCACCTGAGCGTGTGCGCGAGCTGATGCGGTCCACCTTCTCGCCGGACGATGTGCTGGAGCGCACCGCCGAGGTGGAGGCACTGGCCCAAGCTTATCTCGCGCAGAAGGTCGTGCCGCCGGCCTTTGACGACGATGCGCGCCATGTCGCGGTCTGCACGGTTGCGCGAATCGAATACCTTGTGAACTGGAACTTTAAGCACTTGGCGAACGTGCGGCGCGAATCCGGCTTCAACGCCGTGAATCTCTTGCAAGGTTACTCATCCGTGCGCATAGTAGTCCCAACCTTCCTCATCCATGGCCACGACTAAGAAAAAGACCTTTGACGCTGTCGCGGAGTCCCGTCGCTGGCGGATCGCCACTGGCCGCAAGTTGCGCGGTTTGACTTTCGAGCAGCAGCAGGAGCTTTTGCACCGCACGACCGAGGCGTTCTTTGCCGAGAAGCCTGCCCGCCGCAGCCTCGCGCACCGCTGAAGCTAGGTTGCCAGAAAGTTGCCAGGAAAGGTGTTTCTGGCTTCACCTCTTTGCCGCTGGCAGCTTCTCTTTTCCTGTTCCGCTAGAGTGAAAATCAACCAAGTTCGCGTCGGTCAGCGACTTGGCCTCACGGACCGGCAACGGTTCGAATCCCCCCTCTCCGCCATTTTTCTCGAGTGAGATGTAATTTGCAGCGGTGTATATTCCAGCGGCGTTTGAGAAGAATTCCCGCCAGTTTAGGACAAGAAGCCCTTTGGGGCGGGGGGCGGGACCGGGATTCTGGGCTGCGGCATGGCTTGGGAAAGAGCTGTCCAGCGCCGATTAGGTTTCGAGGTCAGCGCCAACTAGAATCCGTGTCGGATGGGGGCGTTGCCTCACAGCAAATGTT
>CAISJA010000271.1 GCA_903885525.1 uncultured Opitutaceae bacterium | reverse complement strand
CTGGGCGGCGAGGTGCGCGGCATCCTTGAGCCGCCGCAGCGCTGGGACGGCCTGACCATCACCCGCATGCCGATGGGGCACTCGGTCGCCGCCACCCCGCTGCAGATCCACATGGCGATGAGCGCCGTCGCCAACGGCGGGGCCCTGATGCGGCCCCAGATCATCCAGGAAATCCGCGCGCCCGACGGCAAGGTGGTCCGCAGCTTTGGTCCCGAAAAACGCGAGCAGGTGCTCCAGCCCGGCACCGCCGCCCTGCTCGCCCGGCTGCTCACCCGCGTGGTCACCGAAGGCACCGCCAAGGGCATGGACCTGCCCGGTTTCGAACTCGCCGGCAAGACCGGCACGACCCAGAAGCTGGTCGACGGTCACTACGTCAACAACCGCCACGTCGCCTCCTTCGTCGGTTTCTTCCCGGCCAGCCGGCCGCAGATTGTCCTCTCGGTCATCGTCGACGAGGCCAAGGTCGCGGGCGGGATCGCTTACGGTCGCGCCGTCTCGGCGCCGGCCTTCCGCCACATCGCCGAGCAGCTGGCCCAGTACTATGACATCAAGCCCGTCGCCCCGGTGCGCAATTTCATCGCGCTGAATGGAGGTGCCCCGTGATCGGCTATCTCGTCCCGGATTATCCCCTGGTGGCGGCGTTCCGGGCGCTGCCCGGGCACCGGACCCGTGGGGGCGGCCGGATCTCCGCCAAAATCTTCCGGCAGGCGCCGCGGCTCTCGGATTATTTCCACGACGGGGACATCCTGGCCGGCAAGGGTGATCTGGAGCGGCCGATTTCCGGCCTGGCGATGGACAGCCGCCGGGTGATGCCCGGCAACCTCTTCTTCGCCCTGCCCGGGCGCCGCACCGACGGCACCCGTCACCTCGATGAGGCGATCCAGCGCGGGGCCGTGGCCATTGTGGCGGAAAAAATCCCCACCGGTACCGCGGCCCGGGTGACCTACGTGCAGGTGGCCGATGTCCGCGGCACGCTGGCCCGGGTGGCACAGCGGTACTTCAAGTTTCCCGACCGGGCCCTCGAACTCGTCGGCATCACCGGCACCAACGGCAAGACGACGGTCGCCAGCCTGGTGCAGCACCTGCTCGCCACTCCGGCCCGGCGCGTGGGCCTGCTCGGCACGATCAATTACGATCTTGGGCACCGGATCGTCCCGTCGTACCGGACGACGCCCGAGGCGCTGGAGCTGCACGGCCTCCTGGCGCAGATGCGCGAAGCCGGCTGCCGGCAGGCGGTGCTGGAGATCAGCTCCCCTGGCCTCGCGCAGCAGCGGGTGCTGGGTCTGCAGCTGGGGGTGGCCGTGTTTACCAACCTGGCGCCGGACCACCCTGGAGCGGAGGAGGAGTATTTTGCGGTGAAGTCGCGTCTGTTCCACGGCGGCAGTCTTACCGGGCCGCGCGCCGCCGCGATCAATCTCGATGATCCCTGGGGCGTGCGCCTCGCGGCGGAAGTGGCGCCGGGGCTGAAGGTGGTCACGTTCGGGGAGAACCCGGCGGCGACCGTCCGGGCCGAGCAGGTCCGCCCCGGCCGCACCGGCACCGCGTTTCGCCTGGTCTGGCCCGACGGCACCCTCGAACTCGAATGCCCGCTTCCCGGTCGCTACAACCTCAGCAACCTCCTCGCCGCCTGCGCCGCCTGCCTGGCGCTGGGCCGTGATCCGCGCGTGATCGCCGTCCGCCTCAGGACCTTCGCCGGCGTGGCGGGCCGGATGGAAAGCGTCGGCGGGGTGCAGCCGTTTCAGGTCCTGGTGGACTATGCCCACACGGCCCACGCCCTGCGCCAGGCCCTCGGGATGCTGCGCCCCGCCACTCCCGGCCGACTCCTTGTCGTCTTCGGTTGCGGGGGACAGCGTGAGCGAACCCGGCGCGGTCCCATGACGGCGGTGGTGCAGGAGCTGGCCGACCAGGCGTGGGCGACGGCGGACAATCCCCGTGGCGAGCCCTTGGCGGAGATATTTTCGGACATGCGGACTGGTGTCAGCGGGCCGGCGCGGATCCAGTTCGAGCCGGATCGTCGCCGGGCCATCGGCCTGGCCCTGG
>CAISJA010000270.1 GCA_903885525.1 uncultured Opitutaceae bacterium | reverse complement strand
CGTCGCCGCGCACCCGAACACTCCCGGCGGGCTCGCGGGCTTTCCGACGCTCGAAGAGTTCGTGGCCTCGCTCAAGCGGCCGCGCAAAATCATCATCCTCGTTCAGGCGGGCAAAGGCACGGACGCGGTGATCGACGGCCTCGTGCCGCTCCTAGAAGCCGGCGACATCGTCATCGATGGCGGCAACGCGCTCTGGACCGACACCATCCGCCGCGAAAAGGCCCTGCGCGAAAAAGGCCTGCGCTTCATCGGTTCGGGCGTCTCCGGCGGCGAGGAAGGGGCGCGTTTCGGCCCGTCCCTCATGCCCGGCGGCGATCCGGCCGCCTGGCAGGAACTGAGACCCATCTGGGAGGCCATCGCCGCGAAGGTCGACGTCCGGACCGGCCGCCCCCTCCCCGGCGCCCGGCCGGGCCAGCCGGTCTCCGGCGGCGTGCCCTGCACCGCCTACATCGGGGAAAACGGTGCCGGCCACTACGTCAAGATGGTCCATAACGGCATCGAATACGGCGATATGCAGATGATCAGCGAGGCCTACGCCCTCCTGTCCGGGTTGCTCGGCCTCAAACCCGCGGACCAGGCGGAAATCTTCGCCGGTTGGAACCGCGGCATCCTCGACTCCTTCCTCATCGAAATCACCGCCGATATCCTGCGGCAGCGGGACCCGGCCCACCCGCGCCGGGCCTTCGTCGACGCCGTGCTGGATGCCGCCGGCCAGAAGGGCACCGGCAAGTGGACCTCCGTCAACGCCCTCGACCTGGGCGTCGCCGCCCCGACGATCGCCGAATCCGTCTTCGCCCGCTGCCTCAGCGCCGCCAAGGAGGAGCGCATGGCCGCCGCCAAAATCCTCCGGGGGCCGAAAACAAAAAAATACCGCGGCTCCCGGGCCGCCCTCGTCCAGGCGGTCCACGACGCCCTGTATTGCTCGAAAATCTGTTCCTACGCACAGGGTTTCCAGCTGATGCGCGCCGCCCAGACGGAATACCGCTGGCAGCTCGATTTCGGCGAGATCGCCCGGATCTGGCGGGGCGGCTGCATCATCCGGGCCGCCTTCCTGCAAAAAATCACCGAGGCCTACGCGCGGAATCCCACCCTCGCCAACCTCCTCCTTGACCCCTACTTCAACCGCACCGTGCAGCAGGCGCAGGCCAACTGGCGCAAGGTCGTGGCTCTCGCCGCCGCGCACGGCGTGCCGGTGCCCACCTTCGGCTCCGCACTCTCCTATTACGACGCCTACCGCTCCGCCCGCCTGCCCGCCAACCTGCTCCAGGCCCAGCGCGATTACTTCGGCGCCCACACCTACGAGCGCACCGACGCCCCGCGCGGGAAATTTTTTCACCTCGACTGGCCGCAACCCGGCCGCCCCCAGCTCGAAGCCTGAGCCGGCCCCCCCGCGCAGGCCACGGCCCGTCCGGGGGAAAATTCCCCACGGCGGCGGTGTCGCTCCCGTCAGGGGAAAAGTGTGCGCGGATGTGGCGGGTAGACCGCAGGCACCGCCTCCTCGGCGCGGCGGTCCACCCGGAGAACCGAGGCATCCCATCGCCCCAGCAGGTAGCCCAAGAGCAGACTCCCCAAGGCGATCCAGACAAGGAGGGGGGAGCCGTGCGGTCACCCGTTCCCGCCGGGGCGGATCCATTCCGAAGCGTCTTGGCCCGCTTCCTGGCACATAGGCGGCAGTCATGGCCCGAGCATAACCCGATCCGCCGCGCCCCACGAATTAAGACCGCGCCAGCCACCGTTTGTCCAGCGCCGATTAGGTTTCGAGGTCAGCGCCAACTAGAATCCGTGTCGGCTGGGGGCGTTGCCTCACAGCAAATGTTACCTGAGG
>CAISJA010000269.1 GCA_903885525.1 uncultured Opitutaceae bacterium | reverse complement strand
CTGCTGGCAGGCGATTGGTTTTGGGTCGCCTGCCAGCAGGCTCCTGCCAAGCCAATCAATTTTCACCAGTTCCCGAACCCCCAGCCCTTCCGCTTTTCAGTCCTTCAGCCCTTTCTCCCATGAGCACTTCTCCGCGCCCCGTCCTGTCGTTTCCCGCCCTCTGGAACATGAGCTTCGGCTTCCTCGGCATCCAGTTCGGCTGGGGCCTGCAGATGGCGAACATGAGCCCGATCTACAAGTACCTCGGGGCCGCCGACGACCAGATTGCCCGGCTCTGGCTCGCGGCGCCGCTGACCGGTTTCATCGTGCAGCCGATCATCGGCGCGATGAGCGACCGCACCTGGGGCCCGCTCGGCCGCCGCCGTCCGTACTTTCTCGTCGGCGCCGTCCTCAGTTCGCTCGCCCTCGTGCTCATGCCCAATGCCGGCTCGCTCGCCGGCTGGCTGCTGCCGCAGCTGCCGAAATTCTACATGGCGGCGGGGCTGCTCTGGGTGCTCGACGCCTCGATCAACGTCTCGATGGAGCCGTTCCGGGCCTTCGTGGCCGACCAGCTTCCGCCCGGGCAGCGCGGCGCGGGTTTTGCGATGCAGAGCTTCTTCATCGGGGTCGGTGCGGTGGTGGCCGGCCTGCTGCCGTGGATATTGCGCCACTGGTTTCAGGTGAGCAGCCGGGCGGACGGGGCCAACGCCCTCCCGACCAACGTGAAAATCTCGTTTTATGTCGGCGCCGTCGCGTTTCTCACGGCGGTGCTGTGGACGGTGTGCACCTCGAAGGAGTATCCGCCGGACGACCTGGAGGAATTTCGCCGCCGGAAGGCCGCGAAGCCCGGGCTGGGGCACCTGCTGTCCGAGGTGTCGGCGGCGCTCCTCCACATGCCCGTGGCCATGCGGCGCCTCGCGCTCGTGCAGTTCTTCACCTGGCTCGGGCTGTTCTGCATGTGGCTGCATTTTTCCAATGCCGTGCCGGTCATCTACGGCAGCAGCGATCCCACTTCCGACCTGTTCAAGCGCGGGGCGGAGTGGGCCGGGGTGTGCTATGCGGTCAAGGATGCCGTCACCTTCCTCGCCGCCTTCGGCCTGATGGCGGCGGCCCGCCGGTCCGACCGCCGCCTGGTCCATGCCCTCTGCCTCGCCACGGGCGCCTTGGGCCTGCTGGCCGTGGGTTTTATCCACGGTGAGGAGCAGCGGTACCTGTTGCTGGGGGCGATGGGCCTCGGTGGCATCGCCTGGGCTTCGATCCTCTCCATGCCTTATGCCATCCTCTCCGGCGCGCTCCCGCCGGAACGCATGGGGGTCTACCTGGGCATCTTCAATTTCTTCATCGTGCTGCCGGAGATCCTCGCCGCCCTTTGCTTCGGCGGCTGGGTGAAAACCTACCTGCACGGCAACCTCATCCACGCGGTCATGGCCGGCGGCGTGTGCCTGTTGCTCGCTGCGGCCGCCCTGCTGTTCGTGCCGAAGGAAGGCGCCGCACCACCGGCCCCGGCCTGAGCGCCGGTCCCGTCCCGCGGCCGCCGGCTCTTCGCCCCCAAGCACGCGCACACCGCGCACCGGAACGGCCCGGCGGGCGCCACCATGGTCGGCGTGCCAAACAACGCCCGCGGGCAGGTGCTCGGCTTCGTGCGGCAGACCGGATCGAGGACGGGCCGGGCAGTAGGCCGCGGGGGCGGCGGGCCGCCCCGGGCTGGGGCCGGCGCCCGGCCGCTCAAGGCGCCGGCGGCGCCGGGGTGTGGGCGGGGGCGGCGCTTTCCCGCCGCGGCACGCCGTGGGTGTAGTCGCTGTGGTCGAAATAGACCGTCTTCGGCCGGGCCTCGAGTTCGTGGCGCTGGGCGTCGAGGTGCAGGCGGTGCTCCTGCGGGCTCAGGCCCTTGTGCTGCTTGAAGACGCGGGCGAAATAGGCGGGGTCGGCGAAGCCGCTGGCGTAGGCGATCTCGGAGATGTTGAGCGAAGTCGTCTCCAACGCGACCAGGGCGCCGTCGATGCGGATGCGCTGGATGTAGTGGGTCAGCCGCTCCTTGGTCTCGACATGAAAAAGATGGGAGAGGTAGTCGGGCGAGCAGCCGAGCAGGGAGGCGATTTCCTGGACGCTCAGCCTGGGGTTGGCGTACTGCTCGCGGACGAGGCATTTTGCCTGGAAGACCTTGCCGATGTCGCCGTTCAGGTTGCCGGTGCCGGTCTCCACGATGTTGCGGAACATGCCGAGCAGGGCGGCCAGCAGGCCGCGCAGCACGGCGTCGCGCGCCGGTTCCTGGGTGAAATAAGTGTGGGTGAGGCCGGTGGCCAGGGTCAGGAAGACGTCGAGGTGCGGGGCGTCGAAAAACTCGATGACCTCGATGTCGGGCTTCTGCGGCCGGGCCTCGCAGGCGAAGTGCAGGCTGAGGGTGTTGTTGTAGAAGCCCGCGACCAAGTTGCGGAACGGCCGGCCCTCCTCCGGATAGACCGTCTCCCCGTGCGGCACGCCGGGCGGGATGACGCACAGTTCGCCGGCGGCGAGGGTGAAGCTTTCCCGGGGAAACTTGAAATCCGTCCGCCCGGCGATCTGCAGGAAAAACTCCGGCCGGTAGTGGTAGTGCAGGCCGCGCAGCTTCTGTCCCGGCCGCACCTCGCGCGGGACGCGCAGGCGCGACGTGCCCCGCTCCGTCTGGCGGATGGCCTGGTCGAGCAGCAGCCGCATCTCGGCCCGGTTGTGATGGCTCAGCGATTTGGCCGCGAAAAGCGCAGGCATGACGGGGTTTTGACTCATAGCGGCACAGACAGGGCGGGCGGGGGGTATGGGCCTCTGCTTAAGCCCTGGGCGGACCAAGACAAACAAAACTTTGGGCGGGGAGGCCCCGCGGGCCGGCGGCGGCGGCGAAGCCCGAGGCATTCCGCTAGGAATTGCCCGCGCTCAGCCCAAGGTGGAGTAGTTGATGTTGCGTGGGGCATGAAAATCTCCGGGCAAAAGTCGTTGTCCCGTTTTCGTTTTCAGAGCGAGAAATCAAGTTTTTCGGACGCACTTTGTCCGTGACACTGCGCACACAGAAAAATAATAGCCTCGACGCCACCGGGCGAAAAAAATTCCGGCAGAGGTCACGGGACCTTGCGCAGCGGCCTCGACGGACTCGGGGCGGTCTCGGCACATGTCATTCAGGGTGATTCTATCCGTAACAGCCGTCGGGGCTTGCGATGCGATGCACGATCCATTGTCCTCGCAGGCATGAGTGACCAGAACCTGTCTTCCTTCATCTGGTCCGTGGCTGACCTGCTCCGGGGTGACTACCGGCAGTCGGATTACGGCAAGGTCATCCTCCCGTTCACGGTGCTGCGCCGCATCGATTGCGTGCTGGAGCCCACCAAGGCCGCCGTGCTGGCCGAACTGGCGAAGCGGGAGAAGGCCGGGGTGAACCCAGAACCGTTCCTCCTTAAACGGGCGGATCAGCTCTTCTATAATACCTCACCGCTCGATCTGAAGAAGCTGATGGGGGACCAGGATCACATCGCAGAAAATCTGCGCGCGTATATCCAGGCCTTCTCGCCCCCCGTGCGCGACATCTTCGCGAGCTTCGAGTTTCACACCCAGATCGACAAGCTGGCCAAGGCGGGGCTGCTCTACCTCGTCACTGAGAAGTTTGCGAACATCGACCTCCACCCGCAGTTTGTCAGCAACGCGGAGATGGGCACGGTTTTCGAGGAGCTGATCCGGAAGTTCGCCGAGCTTTCCAATGAAACCGCGGGCGAGCACTTCACCCCGCGCGAGGTTATCCGGCTGATGGTGAACCTGCTCTTCATCGAGGACGACGCGGCGCTCACCAAGCCCGGCGTGGTGCGCTCACTCTATGACCCCACGGCGGGCACGGGCGGAATGCTGAGCGTCGCCGGTGAACACCTGGCCTCCCTCAACCCCGGCGCCCGCCTGGTCATGTATGGGCAGGAGCTCAACGCCGAGTCCTACGCCATCTGCAAGGCCGACATGCTCATCAAGGGCCAGG
>CAISJA010000268.1 GCA_903885525.1 uncultured Opitutaceae bacterium | reverse complement strand
CAGCACGCGTGATTCTTCCCGAGCAAAACCAGCTTTCGCACTAAAATCATCAATTACGCCGGCGCCCGCCGACACCTTGCTCGCATTCCTATGCAAGCAGTTGCATCGTCATATCCACTCCCTGTGGGACGGGACTGAAAAACAATTGTCCGTACGACATCATGGGGGAGGGTCCACCATGCCGGCCCCGGAGACAATCCGCGATTGGCCCCGCTCAACCGGCCGGGGCGGCCGCCATGGCCTGGCCGGCCAGCCAACCGGTGGTCCAGGCCGCCTGGAAGTTGAAACCGCCGGTGAGGCCGTCGACATCGAGCACCTCGCCGGCGAAATGCAGTCCGGGCGCCAGCCGGCTCTCCATGGTCTTGCAGTCCACTTCGCCCAACCTCACCCCGCCGCAAGTCACGAACTCGTCCTTGAAGGTGCTCTTGCCGGTGACCGCAAACTCCGCCTCCGCCACCTGCCCGGCCAGCGCGCGCAAGGCGGCGTTGCCCACCCCGGTCCAGACCGCGTCCGGAGCCAGGCCGGCGGCGGCCACAAGCTTTTCCCAAAAGCGCAGCGGCAGGCCGGCCGGGCACCAGGTGGCCACCTGCTTGCGCGGATTGGCCGCGCGCGCCCGCTCCAGCTCGGCCCGCAGCGTCTCCGCGTTGAACCGCGGCGCCCAATTGACCCGGAGGGTGAACCGGTAGCCGGCGTCGTGCAACGAACGCGCGCCCCAGGCGGAAAGCTTCAGGATGGCCGGGCCGCTCAGGCCCCAGTGCGTGATGAGCAGCGGCCCGCGCTCCTTCAGCGGGGTGTCCCGCACGGCGGTGGCGGCATCCTCGACCGACAGTCCGGCCAGCCCCTCCAGGCGCGGATCGGAAATCTGAAAGGTGAAGAGCGACGGGACCGGTGGCTCAATCGTGTGGCCGTACTGCCGGGCGAAGGCGTAGCCCGCATTGGTCCGGTTGCCCCCGGTGGCGATCAGCAGCCGGTCGGCGGTGGCGGTTTCCCCGGCAGGGAGGGCGAGCTGAAAGCACCCCGCGCCGCCGGCCGCCCGGGCCCGCACCACCGCCGTCACCCCGCAACGAGTCCGGAGGCGCACACCGGCACGCCGCGCCGCCTCCTGCAGGCAATCGATGATGGTCTGGGAGCTGTCAGTCACCGGAAACATCCGCCCATCGGGCTCGGCCTTGAGCGCCACGCCCCGTTCGGCAAACCACGCGACCGTGTCGCGGGGCTGCCAACGGCTGAAGGCGCCGACCAGCTCGCGGCCGCCCCGGGGGTAGCGGCGGGCCAGCTCGCGGGGCTCGAAGCAGGCGTGGGTGACATTGCACCGGCCACCACCCGAGATCCTCACCTTGGCCAGGGGCTGCGCCCCCGCCTCGTAGACTGTCACCGCGACCGCCGGCCCGCCGGCCTCCGCCGCCGCAATGGCACCGAAGTAGCCGGCCGCCCGCCACCGACGATCGCCATGTGCCGCTGCTGCATGGCACCAGCGTGCGGAGTCCCTTCGGGATGTCCAAAAAGAAAGCGCCACGCCCGGGCGGGGCGCGGCGCGCGAACAGGCCGGCGGACGGCTTCGCTTATTCCTCCCCGGGCTCGTCGCCCGGAGCATCGTCCGCCACCATTCGGGCTTCGGGACCAGCCTCGTCGTCCCAGCCGACGCGGGGACCGGGCGGGCGACCACCCCGGCCGGGATGCTGGCGCTGTTTCCACTCCTCCACCTTTTCCTGCTGTTCGGGCGTAAGGATGGCCCTCATTTCCTCGCGGTGCTTCTGCCACGCCTCGCGCTGCTGGGCGCGGAACGCCCGGCCGAGATGCTCCAGCTTGTCCTGTTGCTCCTCGGTGAGCTGGAGCTTCGCCGCGATCCGGTCCTTGATGCGCTCGCCCAGAGCGACAATCGCGAGGGGATCGCGGGGGCCGGGGCCCATTTCCGGGCGGCGCGAAGGCTGCTCCGGCCGGGCCCAGCCGGGCGGCGGCGGCTCGCCGGCCCCATGGCGCATCCGCGCCGCCTGTTGCTGCTGCTCGGGTGTGAGCTCGGCCAGCATGCGGCCATGAAAATCAGCCAGGAGGGCGCGGGCCTTGTCCCGGCGCGCCTCGGGCGCAAGGCTGGCATCGGCCTGGAGGGCCGCGAGCGCGGCGTCGCGCTCGGCACCCAGGGCCTCGATCTGCTTCCGCTGCTCGGCACTGAGTCCGAGCCGGTCGAGGAAGCGGGCGCGCCACGCCGCATGCGGATGATCAGGGGCGGGAGCCGGTGAAGCGGCCGAAGCCGCGGGGGCGGTCGTGGTATCGGCGGCTGCAATCAGCCTACGGGAGACCAACGCCAAGCCGAGGAGAGTGAACAAGATGATTTTTCGCTGGTTCATGATGGGAGGGGAGATGGGGCCTGTGACGGCAGGCGGGCTGGGCAGTTACGTCGCGCCAAGCCGGCGCCGGTACCGGCTGCCGCGCCTCCCCCCAATGCAGGCGCCGCGATCCACCCCTGGACCGCGGCGCGCACTGCACACACTATGCAACCCTGCTTGGTGCCAGGGTAATTAGTTGGATTCGGGCGGCGGCGGCGGCGGGGGCGGGCCGGCGGGCCCTTCGCCCTGCTCTTTTCTCCGCTGCTTTTGCTTCGCCAGAATCTCGTCAAATTTTGTCTGCTGCTCCGGAGTCAGGACGGCCCGGCGCTGGGCATTGCCTTTCTGCCTGATTTCCCTTCCTTTGGCGCGCCGGTCCTCAGGGGCCACTTTTTCCAAGGCGGTTTTTTGCTGCTGGTCGATTTCGGCCCATTTGGCCTGCTGCTCGGCGGTGAGAGCCAGCGCCTGGATCATGTGCTCGCGCATCTTCTGCCTGCGGTCGCCCCGTTCGTGGCGGGGGGCCTCGGCCGGAGCCGCCGGAGCGGGGGACGGCGCCTCTTCCGCCCGGAGAACGGGCGCGAGGCAGAGGCCGGCACTCAGGGTGAGAAGCAGAAACTTGGCATGATTTTCCATGAAAGCGAATGGGTGATGCGGCGGGAGACGGTGCCAAACCGGCCCGGTTTCGCCATGATCGCAGTATTTTGCCCGGTGGAGGCCGGCCTGTGCCCCGGTGCGGCCGGCGGGCACGCCTCCGAGCCGGCTCTTTACACCTCCGGCCCAGGCCCCCACGCTCCGTTCCCATGATTGCAGTCAGCGGCCTCACCAAGTGCTACGGCGATTTCATGGCCGTGCGCGATCTCACGTTTACCGTCCGGCCTGGGGAAGTCATGGGACTGGTCGGGCCCAACGGTGCGGGCAAGACGACCACCCTGCGCTGCGCCACCGGCATCATTCCGCCCACGCTCGGCACGGTGCAGATCGGCGGCATCGACCTGGCGGCCGATCCCGTGGCGGCCAAACAGCGCCTGGCCTTTTTCCCCGATGAACCGCGGCTTTTCGAGCACCTCACGGTGGACCAGCATCTCAACTTCATCGCGCGCCTGTATGGCATCACCGACTGGCGGGAACGTGTAGAACGCCGGCTATACGTCGAGGTCGGCGCCAACTAGAACCCGTGTCCGCTTTGGCTGGGTTTTAAGT
>CAISJA010000267.1 GCA_903885525.1 uncultured Opitutaceae bacterium | reverse complement strand
GGTTCGGCGATTTCCGCCGGGTGCGCGCCGGCGAGCCCTGCCCGCAGTGCGGCCAGCCGCTCCGGATCGACCGCGCCATCGAGGTCGGCCACGTCTTCAAACTCGGCCCCAAGTATTCCGACAAATTCGGTGCCGTTTACACCGATGACAAGAAGCAGTCGCACCCGATGGTGATGGGCTGTTACGGCATTGGCATCAGCCGCACGCTGCAGGCTGTGATCGAGCAGTCCAACGACGCCGACGGCATCATCTGGCCGTGGAACGTGGCGCCCTGGCAGGTGCTGGTGGTCAATCTCGACCCCCAGGATGCCGCTGCGGCCGCCGTCGCCCGGAAGCTCGCCCAGGCAGCCGAGGCGGCCGGTGCCGATGTGCTCGTCGATGACCGCGTCGAACGCCCGGGCGTGAAATTCAAGGACGCCGACCTGCTCGGCCTGCCGCTGCGCCTCACGGTTGGCGGCCGCGGTCTGAAGGAAGGTATCGTCGAGCTGAAGTGGCGCACGTCGAAGGACGTGACCAAGGTCCCCCTGGGCGACGCCGAGCGAATCATCGCCGAGGCTGTGGGCGCGGCCGCGGCCAAGGCATGAAGCCTGTTCGGGCATAGGGCCATGGGACTCATCAGACCCCTCGGTCCGGGCGAACGCTGCGGCACCCTCACGGGTTCCGTGGCGTTTGGTTCCTGCCCACCCCCCTTTCCGCCCGCCGCCCCCGGGACCCGGGCCCAGACCAGTCCCGGCCAGTCACCCGGGCTGCGCACCGTCACGGAGCTACAGCCCGCCCAGATCTGGCGCGTCGTCGTGCTCAATGATCCGGTGAACCTCATGTCTTATGTGGTCATGGTATTCAAACGCGTGCTCGGTTTCGACGAGGCGAGGGCCCGTCGGCACATGCTGGCGGTGCACGAGCAGGGACGTGCCGTGGTGTGGACCGGCGCCCGCGAGCCGGCGGAGGCCTATGCCTTTGCCCTCCAGCAATGGCACCTGACCGCGGTGCTGGAATCCGATGAGGCAAGTTGAAGTCAGGCTCAATCTCGATGCCGTCGCGCCGTTGCTTGACATCATCAAGGCGGCGGTCGACCACCTCCGCGCCGCTCTGGCCGTCGACCAGCAGGTGCCCGCGCCGGAGGCGGATGCCGAGCTGGCCGCCCACTGGCAGGACGAGCTGCTGCGCACGCAGAGCGACGATTTGGGCGTGTTGCTGGCCCTGTTCGACCGCGAATTCTTTCGCACCGGCCTGGTGGTTTTTAATGATGAAAACAGCGAACCGATCCTGCGGGCCTGCACCGCCGTGCGCCTCCGCCTGCGCGCCACCGGGCTGCATGCGCTGGCGGATGACTGCCTGGAAACCGGCGAGGTGCCCCTAGGCCGGATGCCCGAAGCCCAGCGGCGGGTCTTTGCCAGCTACGTCTTTCTCGCCACCTTGCAGGAGCTGATCCTGCAGCACCTCGATCCCAGCGAACCAAACCCGGACGACCCGGCCGGGACGGAGGAGTAGGCGGCCGGGGGACAGCCGGCACTCAGGCAGGGCGCATCCGCCCTGCGGAGGCAGTCCGGTTCGCGGTCGCGGGTTTGGCCGCCCGGCGAAGCGGGAGTGCCGCGCGTCACCGGGGCGCACCCGACCCTCACTCCCGGAGATCGGGCTCCGGCAGATTCCCCGGTGTTCGCATTTGACGGACGGGGCGAGGGGCATAGGGTCGCAGGCGACACCCTGCAGTGTTCGAGGTGCTTTCAATTAACCGCTCTTTGCCTTTGTGATCATTTGGGAGCTGCTGACAGTCGCGTGGATGCCAGGCCGTAAACCGGAAGGCAGAAGCGCGGCGGGCGGCGCCCACCTTAAACTAAAAAGGACATGAGCCTTTGGGCATACGGCACAGGTGGGGTGTCACCTTCCCTTTTCTTCCACGCATATGATCCCTGAATATTACAAAGTCCTGCACATCTTTTCCCTCGTAGTGCTGACCGCCCACACCTACATGGCCCTGGCCAATCCTGACCCGGCCAACCGGAAGCGGACCATGATGATCACGGGGATCGCCTCGCTCCTGCTGCTGTTCAGCGGCTTCGGGCTGCTGGCCCGGCTCCACGCCAACCAGTTCGCCCCTTGGGTCTTCGTCAAACTGGCCTGCTGGCTCGGCCTGACCGCCCTCGCCGGCCTGGCCTACCGCCAGGCCCGCCTGCGCGGCTTGCTGAGCTTCCTCGGCCTCGGCTTCGTCCTCGTCGCGGTCTGGACCGTCTTCGTCGGCCGACTGTAATCGCCTTCCTTGCCCGGTTGCTGTTTCTCCTGAACCATCCTGCCATGCGGTCGATGGAAACGGCGGCAAAGGCTCGCGTCCGCCGCCGTGGGGCGGACGGGAGCCTGGATCCCACCCTCCGTCCCGCCTGAGCGGACCGGCTCCAACAACCGATCGCGCCTCTCCCCGATGACCAACCCGCTCTGCGGACTGTGGATCGACGACGACGGCCGGGCCCACCTCGCGGAGGTCACCCCCGAGGGCGGCCGGGAAGAGCGCACGGTACCCTTCCGCCCCTTTGCCTGGCTGGGTGAGACCACGCTGGATGGGCGGGTGACGGTCGAACGGCTCAGCGGCGAGGGAGCCTTTCCCTGGCTCGCCCATGCCGAAACTCTGCCGGCCTTCGCCGACTTCCTCCGGTCGGCCCGCGACGGCGCGACGCTGGATGTCCTCAAACCCTACGAAAGCCAATGGCTCATCCAAGAGCGGGCCCGGTTGTATGCCGGGCTCCCGTTCGGCAGTCTCCGCCGCTGCCAGCTCGACATCGAGACGGCCGCCACCGAGCCGGGCGGATTCAGCGATGCGCGCCAGCCGGGCGACCGTATCCTCGCCATCGGCCTGCAGTGCGGCCCGCGCCGAGAGTTGCTCGTGCTCGGCGAGGAGAGTGATGCCGGCGAGGCCGGCCTGCTGCGCGCCTTCCACGATCGGCTGCACGAACTGGATCCCGACACGATCGAGGGACACAACCTCTTCAAGTTCGACCTCGATTACCTGCGGCAACGCTGCAAACGCCACAAACTGCCCTGCCGCTGGGGGCGTTTTGGGCGCCCCGCCGAATTCCGGCAGAGCCGGCTGAAGGTGGCCGAACGCTGGATCGATTTTCCCCGCTGCGACCTGCCTGGCCGGGCCGTGATCGACACCTACCTCCTCGTGCAGCTCCACGACATCACGGCCCGCGAGATGACGGCCTACGGG
>CAISJA010000266.1 GCA_903885525.1 uncultured Opitutaceae bacterium | reverse complement strand
CGGCGGCAGGAGGCACCGCCGCGCCCGAGGCCGGCGGCACCGGGCGCCGCCTGGTCCCATGATCCTCGCCCTCGAAAGCTCCTGCGATGAGACGGCCGTCGCCCTGTTTGATCCCTCCCGCGGGCTGGTGGGCGAGTGGGTGCACAGCCAGATTGCTTTGCACGAAGCCTATGGCGGCGTCGTGCCCGACCTGGCCAGCCGCGAGCACCTGCGGCATTTCGCCCCGCTCCTGCAGCGGGCCCTCGCGGTCGTCCCCGCCGGGGAGATCGAAAGCTTGGCGGTCACCCGCGGACCCGGTCTGGCCGCCTGCCTGGCCATGGGACTCGCCACCGCCAAGAGCCTCGGTCTCGCCTGGGGCCGGCCCGTGGTGGGCATCAACCATCTGCGGGCGCATGCCTTCTCCCCCTTTCTGCCCGGGCATGCGGCGGGGCCGGAGCGGTTTGAGGCGGAACTGGCGGTTTTGCTGCCCCATCTCGGGCTGCTCGTCTCCGGCGGCAACACCCTGCTGTTTGCGATCGACGAGCGGCGCCGCCTCCGGGTGCTGGCATCCACGCTCGACGACGCGGCCGGCGAGGCCCTTGACAAGGGCGCCAAGCTGCTCGGGCTCGGCTATCCGGGCGGACCGCAGGTCGAGCGGCTGGCGCGCGCCGGTTCGCCCTCCGCCTACCGGTTCCCCAAGGCGATCGCGCGGAAGACTGCGCTCGAATTCAGTTTTTCGGGCCTCAAGACTAGCCTGCGTTACCAGCTGGAGAAAATGACGCCCGCGGAAATCGCCGCCCGGCAGGCCGATCTTTGCGCGAGTTACCAGCACGCGGTGATCGAGGCGCTGGCGCGCAAAACCAGGCAGGCGCTGGAGGGCGGCGCCTACCGCAGCCTCGGCCTGTCCGGCGGCGTGGCAAACAATCTGCTCCTGCAAGCGGAACTGGAGCAGATCGCCCGGCACCGGAACGTGCCGTTCCTCCGCGCCCTGCCGCAGCATACCGGCGACAATGCCGGCATGATCGGCTTCGCGGCCTGGGCGGATACGGAGGCCGGTGGCGTTGCCGCCGACGGCTACGCCCTGGAAATCAGCCCAAGCCTCCCGCTGGCGCGGTGAAGCCGTCGCCTGGGCCCCGCCACGCGGGCCAGGACGATTTCCACTGCCGCGCCACTACTCCCGCTGCCGGGAGGGCCGCCGGACACCCTGCCGGTCCTGCGCGATGGATTGGCTCACTGTGGTGACTGGCGCTACTTCCGGAGCTTCTCCCGCAGATACGGCGCGGTGGGGCTGCGCTTCACCTTGGTGATACCGGCGAGCGGACCCTGGTAGAGGATCTCGCCGCCGTCGGGGCCGCCCCCGGGACCCAGCTCGACCAGCCAGTCTGCCTCAGCCAGCAGGTCGAGGTGGTGTTCGATCACCACCACGGTGTGGCCCTGGTCGATCAGCCCTTGCAGGACCTTGATCAATTTTTCGCAATCGCTCAGGTGCAGGCCGATGGTGGGCTCCTCCAGCAGGTAGAGATTCCGGATGCTGAGCCCGCGGGAGCGCTCGGCGTAGCTTGGCAGGCCCTTGGTCAGCTCGGTCACCAGCTTGAGCCGCTGGGCCTCGCCGCCGGAGAGCGTCGGGCTGCTCTGGCCGAGCGTCAGGTAGCCGAGGCCGCAATCGACCATGAGCCGGCAGACCTCGCCGAGTTGGGCGTGAAAGTCGAAAAAAACCGCGGCCTCGTCGAAGGACAGTTGCAGCACCTGGCCGATGTTGCGGCCCTTCCAGCGGATGTCGGCCAGGTCGGCCCCGTAGCGGGAGCCGCCGCAGGCGTCGCAAGGCAGGTAGGAGTCGGCCATGAAGGCCATCTCCAATTTGATCCGGCCGGCCCCGGCGCAGGTTTCGCAGCGGCCGCCCGCGGTGTTGAAGGAAAAACGGCCGGCCTGGTAGCCGCGCAGCTTGGACTCGGGCAGCGAGGCGAAGAACTGGCGGACGAGGTCGAAGATGCCGAGGTAGGTGGCCGGGGTCGAGCGCGGGGTCTTGCCGATCGGCGACTGGTCGACTTCGATCACCTGCTTGAAGCCGCTGCCGCCACTGAGCGTGAGGAAGGGCAGGGCGGAGGCCGGCGGAGTGTCGTCCGCCTGAAAGCCGGTGCGTTTGACGAAGTCTTTGCCTGTCAGCCGGTCTTTTCCAGATTTTATCGCGCAGGAAACCGCCGGGTGGAGGATGTCGCGAAAAAGGGTGGATTTGCCCGCGCCACTGGGGCCGCACACCATGGTCAGGCGCGCCAGCGGGAGGCGCAGCGTCTGGTCATGGAGGTTGCGGCAGTTGACGCCGGAAAGGCTGAGCCAGCCGGGGGCGGGCGTGGCGGGGGCCAGGCGGGACGGCGCGGCCCCCACGGCGCGGTAGGCGCCGCGCAGCGGATGCGCGATGCCTTGGGCGAGGAAGAGTCCGGTGAGTGAGCGGCTGTTTTGCTTGAGGACGGCGGGCGCCTCGTTGGCGAGCAGGTGGCCGCCGTTGATGCCGGCACCCGGCCCGAGGTCGATGATGCGGTCCGCGCGCTCCATCACCACCTCGTCATGCTCGACCACGAGCAGGGTGTTGCCCTTGGCGCGAAGGGCCTGGAGGGTGCCGATCAGCCTCTCGTTGTCGCGGGCGTGCAGCCCGATGGACGGTTCGTCGAGCACATAGAGCACGCCGGAAAGATTCGAACCCAGCTGGGCGGCAAGCCGGATGCGCTGGGCCTCGCCGCCCGAAAGGGTGGCGGTGGCGCGGTCGAGCTGCAGGTAGCCGAGACCGACCTCGGCCAGAAAATGCAGCCGCTCGGCAATCTGGGGGACGATATCCTGGGTGATGGCCCTGCCCCGGCGGTCGAGATCGAGCTGGCGCAGCGCGGCAAGGAGCTGCCCTGGGGGAAGGCGCAGGAGTCCGGGCAACGTGATGGCTTCGCCGTTGCGCCGGGGGAGTTTGACCGCACGGGAGATGCGGTTGAGGCGTTCGCCGTGGCAGGTCGGGCAGAGCTGGCCGCCGGCCGGCGTCTCGTCCGGATCCAGCGTGCGCAGGGCGTCGGCGACCTCCTCCGACCTTTCCTCGTCCTCGTCGGGCTGCAACATCCAGTCGAAGATGCGGCCGTGCCCCCGGCAGGTGGGGCACCAGCCGCGGGGGGAATTGAAGGAGAAATGCTTCGGATCAAGTTCCGGGTAGGACTCGCCCGTAACCACGTCGGTCCGCGTGGTGGAGAACCAGGACAGCACCCGGCCGTCCGGAGTGAGGAGGAAGCAGGAACCGTGGCCCAGCCGCAGCGCGTCTTGGAGCGCTTGCCCTGCGTTCCGCTTGACGCTTGCCGCCGGAGGCTGCCCGGCTGCCGTGCGCCCTTTGCCCGGCGGCTTTCGCCCGGCGGGCAGCGGCTTCAGGTCGCCGATCACAACCTCAATGTCATGCTCCTGGTAGCGGTCCAGTTTCTTGAAGGTGTCGGTCCGGAGCAGGCGGCCGTCGGCCCGCATGAGTTCGTAGCCTTGTTCGGCGATCCAGCGGGCGATCGGCTCGTGGTGGCCTTTCCGGCCGCGGATGAGCGGGGCGCAGAGATAAAGATGCTTGGCTCTGCGGGCGGCGGGCGTGGCCAGGACGCGGTCGATGAGGCGGCGGAGCTGGCTGGGCGTCAGCGGGGAGACCGGCCGGCCGGTCTCCGGGTGGTGCTGCACGCCGAGGCGGGCGTAGAGGAGGCGCAGGTATTGGGCGACCTCGGTGATGGTGGCGACGGTGGATTTGCGTGAGCCGCGGGTGATGCGCTGCTCGATGGCGACCGTGGGCGGGATGCCGGTGAGCAGGTCGATGTCGGGCCGCGGCAGTTGCTCGACGAACTGCCGGGCGTAGGGCGACATCG
>CAISJA010000265.1 GCA_903885525.1 uncultured Opitutaceae bacterium | reverse complement strand
CTCAAGGTCATGCTCGCCTCGCTCCCCGCGCCCCGCACCGACCTCAGCAAGTACGCCCCCCGTATCCAGACGATCCAGATCGATCCCGACAAGATCGGCCTGCTCATCGGGCCCGGCGGCAAGACGATCCGCCGCATCACCGAGACCACCGGCGCGCAGATCGACATCGCCGAGGACGACTCCGGCAAGGTCTTCATCTACTCGAACAACGCCGACGCCATGAACCGCGCCGTGCAGGAGATCGACGCCCTCTGCGGCGGCGGTTCCCAGATCGAGATGGGCAAGATCTACACCGGCCGCGTCACCGGCACCAAGGAGTTCGGCGCCTTCGTCGAATGTCTCCCCGGCAAGGAAGGCCTCGTCCACATCTCCGAGCTGGCCGACATGCGCGTCCGCCGCACCGAGGATGTCGTCAAAGTCGGCGATTCCATCACGGTCAAGTGCATCGGCATCGACGAGCGCACCGGCAAGGTCCGCCTCAGCCGCAAGGCCGCGGTGAAGGAACTCGAGACACAGAAACAGGCCCCCGCCGCCGCGCCCGAGGCCGCCCCGGCTCCCGCGCCGCAGTCCGCCTTGAGCTAAAAACGCTCAACCCGCAGCAGGGACGGTGGCCCGCCACCGCCCTGCTTCTCCCCAGCCGCGACACCCGTCGCGGCTTTTTTACATCGCCCGCTATTGCCACCGGGGCCGGCCGGAGTACCGTCCCTTCCCCTGCCTGTGATCAACCCCACCCACCAGAAAGGCCTGCGCGCCGTCGCCCTCTTTGAAGCGTTCAAAGGCACCATCGTGCTGCTCGCGGGTTTCGGTCTGCTCACCTTCATCGGCCGGGATGCCCAGCACCTGGCTGAACAGCTCGTCCACCGCACGCACCTCAATCCCGCCCATCGCTACCCGGAAATCTTCCTGCGGGCGATGTCCCATGTCACGGACACCCATCTCTGGCTGCTCGCCGGCTTCGCCGCCTTCTATGCCGCCCTGCGTTTCATCGAGGCTTACGGGCTCTGGCGCGCCCGGCGCTGGGCCGAGTGGTTCGCTGCGCTGAGCGGTGCCGTCTATGTCCCGATCGAAATCTACGAGGTCTGGCAGCGCCTCACCTGGGTGCGGTTGACCGTCCTGACCGTCAACCTCGCCATCGTCGCCTACATGTTCTGGCTCCTGACCGAGACTCGCCGGGCGCGCCGCCTGGAGACAAAATCCTCCGCGCAGATCGAGGAAATCCAGGACTGAACCGACGGGGGTCGGCGGCAGCCGCACTCCCCGGGCGCTCCGCACAGCAGCGCGAGCCGCCCGGGGCCGCGGCCGGGACGAATTCCCTCTTCCTTTTTGTGTGCGCCGGGTGTTTCGTCGTGGCCGCTCCCCATGAAGCTCCTGGTCACCAATGACGACGGCATCAACTCGGTTTTCTTCCACGAACTCGTCCACGCCCTGAAGGCCGCCGGCCATGAGCTCTCCGTGGTCGCCCCCGCCTCGGAACAGAGCTGGACCGGCGCCTCCAAGACGCGCCAGCGCCCCGTCAAGTCCGCCGCCGTCGACCGGGGCTTCGGCTGTCCGACCTGGATCACCGACGGCACCCCCTCCGACTGCGTCAACATCGCCGTCACCAGCCTGCTACCGACACCGGTAGACGGCGTGATCAGCGGCATCAACGTCGGCTTCAACTGCACCCTCGGCTTCATCATCGCCAGCGGCACGGTCAACGCCGCCTGGGAAGGCGCGCTCCACGGCCTACCGGCGCTGGCCGTTTCCCAGGATGTCTCCGAGGAGACCTACGACTACCTCAAGGACCACGGCGGCCAGCCCGACGCCGCCCTGCTGGCCTCGCTGCGGGCCTCCGCCGCCCATTCCGCCCGGCTCGCCAGCGAGCTGCTGCCGGCCACCCCGCCGCGGAGCTTCACCGTGCACAATGTCAACTTCCCCATTCCCTGCCGGGCCGACACGCCGCTGCGGCGCACCGTCCCCGCCCGGCTCCTCGTGCCGGGGCTCTTCAGCCCGGCGGCGGACGACGGCACCCACCGCCTGCTCTGGCACAAGGGCGAGGACCTCTCTCCCGCCGAACCGCTGAGCGACGTGTCCTGCCTCGCCCAAGGCTGGATCAGCCACACCGTGCTCGACTACCGCAAGCTGGGGGTCTGAGCAGTCTCATCCTGTTGGAGCCTGCTTGCAGGCTTTAGTTGCCGACAGGCGACCACCCTGGCCGCTTCGACAATGCGACCATCGCCGGCAAGGAGGCTCCTCCCCATCAATCCACCTCACCGCACCAGTTGGAACCCGGCGCGGATCGTCTGCGACTTCTTGTTGTAGTCGAGCAGGCTCTCCCCGTAGCCGTCCCAATACTGGATGAGGAAGTACGTCGCAAAATCGAACAGCTTGTCGGATTTCAGCGGAATGCTCAGGTCCGCCTGCAACGCACCCTTCTTGGCTAGGCGGCTGGTGAGGGAAAGCGAAGGGCCGTCGTTGCGCCCGATCGTGGCCACGATCTCGGCATGCCCGCGGTAGGCGCTGATGTCGCGGTTGTTGGCGACATCGCCCACATAAGTGAACACCCGCGGCACCACCCGCACATTCCAGCCATCGAGCCGGCCGAGGGCGAAGGCGGTGCGGAAGTAGGCGATGTTCAGGCTGCGCGAAAAACTGCCATCCTTGCCGTTGGATTCGTGCTTGAGCGCCCCCTGGTAGCCCAACCACTGCCAGCCAGCGCGGCTCCCGGGATCAACCACATTTTGCGACTCGAAGATCATCTCGGGCATGTAGCTGGTGTCGTAGAAGGGGCTGGAGGCGCCATGGATGTCCCACAGCGAACGCTGCGTGAAAGCGAGATAGACGCCCCGCAGCGCCGGCGTAGCGTTGCTCAACAGGGAGGCGTCGCCCAGCAGACGGTACTTGAAGCTGAACTGGAACTTCACCGCCGGAGCCTTCGTCCCGTAGATGAAATACATCGGTTCGTGCAGCCGGAACCGGTCGGCAAAAGTCCGCTGGATCGCCGTGGCGGCCGGCTGGTTGGGCAGCACATTGCTGAGCGGAGCCGAGACCATCGTCGAGGCGGCCGGCTCCTCCTCCTCCGTCTGACCCGCCGGCCGGTGCACATCCACCACGGCCCGGACGGGCTGCGGCTGGTCCAGCTCCAACACCAGGCGGCCGGCGGCGTCCTTCGGCACGGTGAAGATGAACGACCGGTAGGAAAATCCCCGCGCCGCGATCAGCGCGCCCCCGCCGGCCTGGCCCCGGAGCGTCACCGGCCAGCTCCGCATCCCCCGCGTCAAGCGGCCCTCCAGCCGCAGCGGCGTCTCGTAGACCGCCTCGTTGCCCGTGGGGTTGAGGATGACGAGGTCCACCCGCACCTCCCCGCCGGACACCGCCGGTGCCAGCGGTGCCAGGAGGTTGAGCACGAGATTCTGTGCGGGGAGCATCGCCCCCGCGGCGAGCAAGAGCAGGCCGGCCAGGATTCGCTTCATGCCCGCAGCCTTGGGCCCGGCCGCCCCGGCCGCACGCCCAATCGCGCGCCCCGTGCCGAGGTTGGCTGGATTTCTTCTCGATTCTGCATCCTGACTCCGAGAGTGTCTTCCTTCCATGATCGAAGTCGAAAACCTCACCCGCGTCTTCCGCACCTACAAGAAGCAGCCCGGCTTCTGGGGCGGCGTCCGCGGCCTCTTCCGGCGGGAGTTCGAGGAGACCCGCGCCGCCGACTCGGTCAGCTTTTCCATCCGCGAAGGCGAGTTCGTCGGCTTCCTCGGGCCCAACGGCGCG
>CAISJA010000264.1 GCA_903885525.1 uncultured Opitutaceae bacterium | reverse complement strand
GGCCTCGAGGCCGGCACGCACGGGATCCGCCAGGCCGGGGGCGAAGTCGCACAGGCGCCAGAGTGGCGCGCCGGGCCGGCCGCCGGTGCGTGCGGCACGCCGGGCGCGCGGGACTGGGGGCGGGGGCGTGCCACCCTGCTCCAGGGAGGAGAGTTCGGCGCGCCGGGTCGCGAGCGCGGCCTCCTCGTCAGCAAGTTGATGGCGCAGGCGCTCGTGGTCGGCGGCGAGACGGGCGACGGCGTCGTGGTGCGCGGTGGCCGCGGCCGTGTGCAACGGGCATTCGCCCTCGCGCCGGGAGAGCCAGGCGGCGAAGTCTTCCGCCAGTTCGTCGGCCGTCGGGCAACGGAGTTCGTGCCGGCGAGTGTGCCAGTCACGGTAGGCGCGTTGCAGGGCGAGGCCGGCTTCGTCGAGCGTGTGGCGGGCGGAGGTCGCGGTTTCGCGGGTTGCGGAGCAGGCGGCATCGGCTTCGCGGCGTCGCCCTTCGTGCTGTTCCAAGCTTTGCCGGGAGATGGTGGTTTCCGTTTCTCGCTGGCGCAGCAGGGCGATGGACTGCCGGCGGCGGTGCACTTCGCGGTGGAGGCGGTCGGCGGTGCCGGGCGCAGGCTGAAGGTTGGGCCAGGCGGAGACGGGTGGCCCCGCGAGCTGGGAGCGATGGGTCGGGAGCAGGCCAGCTTCGTGGGCGAGCAACTCGGTGGTGCGGAGAGCGCCATCGGCCTGCTCCGCGATGGCGGCGACGGCACGCTCGGCCTCGGTGAGGCGCTGCCGGCCGAGTTCCGCCCGTTCCCGGGCGGCCGTCTCATCGGCGGTGGCCCGCTCCAGCGCACCTCGCGTGGTGGCGGCGGTGCGGGCGGCCTGATCGAGCTCGTCGGCGGTGCGCATCTCGGGGCTCGAACGCAGGGTGCGCTCGGCCTCCTCGGTGGCGGCCAGATCGCGGTCGCGGGCGGATTGTTCGTCGGCGAGCCGTTGGAGCGCGGCTTCCGCGTCGGCCGTGCGGCGCTCGGCGTCGCGCAGGCGACGCTGGGATTCTTCGGCGGCGGAGTGCGCCGAGCGGACGGTGCCGGCCCGGCGGCGCAACGCGGTGCGGGCATAAAGACGGTATTCGCGCAGAAAACCGTCTACGCCTTCGCGGGCGGCGCGGAAGCCTTGCCAGGCTTCGCGGTCGGCCTGCAGGCCGCGGAAAGCCTCGGCGACGATCTCGACGAGCGCGACGGGCAGGACGGGCAGCGCATCACTGAGCGTCTGGGAGAGCTCCTCCTCGTCGAGCTTGCGCGAAAGCTGGGGGCGGCGCAGACGGATCAGGAGGTCGAGCAGGCGCGGGTAGCGGTCGCCGAGTCCGAAGAGTGCGGTGTCCACGGCGGCGCGGTAGTCGTGGGTGCCGGTGAAGATGCGCCCGGCGGGAGCAAGGGCTTCCTCCAGGCGTTCGCGGCCGAGGGGTTGACCGGCGGCGTTTTGCAGGAACAGGTCGCGCCCGACGCGTTGGGGAGTGATGAAAAACCAGCGGGCGCGCAGCCCGGACTGGCCGGCGACCGCGCGCAGACCGCAGCCGAGCGTCAGGTATTCGGCGGCGCCATCGGGGCGGCGGCGGCCGAACTCGATCCAGGTGTAGCCGGTGCGGTCGGCATGGCGGCCCATGAGGAGGTTCCACTCGATGCGCTTGGCGGCGTCGCCGTCGGGCTCGACGCGCGCGGGCGTGGTTTCACCGTCGAGCAGGAAAGGGAGCTGGAGGGCGAGGAGGCGCGACTTGCCCGCGCCGTTATTGCCGCGCAGGAGGAGCCGGCCGCCTTCGTAGTGGAATTCCTCGTAGTCGAAACGGTAGAGGTTGAGCACGCCGCTGCGCACCGGTTGCCAGCGGTCGGCCCGGGTGGGGGCGGGCAGCGCCATCGGGGCGGCGGGGTGCGGGGCAGGAGGGGCGGAAGGATCGAGCGGGAGGTCGTTCACAGGTCAAGGGGAAGTTCTTCGTCGGCCGGGGCGGTGTCGGCGGTGGAGCGCAAGGCGAAGCGGCCCAGTGCGGGCAGGGGGCGCAGACCGTCGGGCCGGCGCTCCAGCAACCGCAGCGCGACCATCCGGCCGGCGACGAGCTCGGCCAGCGGCCCCTCGGCGCCTTTTTCGGCGACTTCCCGGCGCCAATGATGCCGGTGCTGGCGGATAAAGCGCGCGGTCTGCTGGCGCAACGCCTCGTGGGTCACGAAAGCGCCTGGGCCATGCTCGCGCGCTTTTTCCCCCAGCCAGGTGGCGACGAGCAGGGTCAGGTGACCGACGGTGCCTTCCTCGGGCAGTCCCAGGTCGGTGCAGTCGCCGTCGCAGTCGGCCAGGGCCACGCCTTCGGCGCGGAGTTCGGGTTCGAGACCGGTGGCGTCGGCGAATTCGCGCAGGAGGAAACCGCGCTGGCGGTCGAAGTAGGTGCGCGCTTCCTCGTCGAGCGTGTCGAAGTAGAGTACGGGATCGTCGAGCAGGCGGCGCGCGAGCCGCAGGCGCAGGGCGCGGTGACGGGCCTCGGGCGACTCGGGGAGCGCGGGCTCAACCAACTCGGCCAGGCGGGATTCGAAATCGGCGGCCCCGACGAGCGACGGGCTGCGGCGCGCGGCCGGCAGCGCGGCCAGCACCGAACGTTCGACATCGTAGAGCGCGTCGGCGGCGCGGTCATGCAGGTAGCGTTCCTCGTCGCCATGCACGCGGCGCAGCACGCCCAGGCGCAACAACAGCCGCAGGGCGTGGACAAAATCGCGCCGGCCGGTGGCCTGGTCGAGCGACCAGATGAAACCGGCTGCGGCGAAGGCCGGATCGGCGGCGAGGGCTCCGGTGATCTGGCGGGCGAGACGGTCCAGCGTGGTCTGCCGGTCGCCCCGCTCGACTGCGCCGAGCGCGAGGCAGAACAAGACATAGCGCGTGCGGGTGAATGGCTCACCGCTGCGGGGTTCCACGGCGCCGCGCGTGGCGTCGCCGCCGTCGGCGGGAAACTTGCGCAGGCGGATGACGTCGGCGGCGACGGACAGGCTCCAGCCAGCGTGGTGCGCGAACCAGTCGGCGGCGTATTCCCGGTGACGGCGCACGAGCGCGAAGGCGTCGGCGTGCGGGCCCTCGGGTGTGAGCAGGGGATGCTGGAGCAAGTGGCGGAGCGCGGCGCGGCGTTCCTCGACGACGAGCGGCTCGGCCTGTTCGCGCAGGCGGGCGAGGCGTTCGCGGCGGGCGGACTGGAGCGGGTTGGCGGCGGGGTTCATGGCCGGCCTCCGTCGGCGGGTTCGATGGTGATCCAGTGATCGTATCCGCAGAAGACCCCCTCGGCGGTCGGCACCTCGACCCAGGCGAGGTCCGGCACGGGTTCGAGCTGCAGGCGCAAGGAGCCGTCGGCGGAGACGGCCTCGACCGCTTCGTCAGTCCGGCGGCGGCGCCCGAGGGCCTGGCTGAGCAGATCGAGGAAAAGTCCGAATTCGAGCCGGTCGAGCGGACCCAGTTCGCCGAGGCGGCGTCGGCCGCCACGCAGGAGGCGTTCGTGCGCGGCCGCAAGCTGGCCGGCCTGTTCGCGGGCGAGCGCGGCGAGGCGCGCCTTGTCCGCGCGGCGGTCAATGGTGGCGGGGGCGGCACCGCTGCGGGCGTGCCGGCCGCTCTGGCGCAGGCGCGGAGAAAGCCACATCGGTGCCGCCTCGAGCCAACTGACCTTTGGCGACTCTTCGGCGGCGCGGCGCAGGGCGAGGGTTTCCTCGTTGAGGCGCAGGTGCCGGGCGGGAGCGAGGGCGAAGGCGGCGCGCCAGAGGCGATGGGCCGCGTCGTCGTCGGGTGCCTCGGCGAACCAGCGCGCGAGGGCCGAGAAATCCGCGGCCCGGTCGGTGCGGCTGGTGCGGCGCTCGTTGATCTGGCTGACGGCGGAGAGCAGAGCGGGGATGGCGGAGCGGGCCCGGGCGCGGAGCAGTTCCGCGTGCGCGGCGGCACCCTCGCCGATGAACCAGCGGCGGAGACCGGTCCAGCGGTCCTGCCAGTGTTGCTCCGCGGCGGCGAGGGCTTCAGGCCCGGGGGCGAGCGCGTCGGCGGTTTCGCGGCGCGCGGCGGCGGTGAAGGCTTTGGCCAGCAGGACCGGCGGGAGCGCTTGGAGGGCTTCGACGATGCGGTTGGTGGAGATGGCTAGTTCGCCGATGAAGCGTTCGAGGTAGTCGATCAGGCGCTCCTTGTAGGCGAGGAAATCGGCGACGCTCAGCCCGTGTAGATCGATGCGTCGCTGGAGATCGCGCATGAAACTCTGGGCGCGCGAGGTGAGTTCCTCGAAACGGGCGGCGAGCTGTGTGAGCGCCAGGTGGAGGCGGGCCTCGTCGAGCGGCGTGGCGGCCAGCAGGGCGGGCAATTGATCCAGCAGGGCGAGGACGTCGTGGAGGGCGGTGGTCTGGAGTTCGCCCGGGCGCTGGAGGTGCTCGTGGAAAACGGCGAGGGCGCGCTCGGCGGCCTCGCCGGCGGCGCTCAGTTGATAGAGCCGGCGCTGGCGGTAGAATTCCTCGATGGTGGCGGCGTGGGCGGTGTCGGGAGCGTCGTCGAGGTTGCCCCAGTCGCGCAACTGGCGGAGGGCGGATTCGATGTCGTCGAGAGAGGGAGGGACGGGGGCGACGGGCGCGGGGGTGTCTCTGGCGGGGTGGGAGAGGGCGGCATGGATTTCCGCCGGGCGCAGGGCGATGGCGAAGCGGGCGCGTTCGGCCACGAGCGTGCCCAAGAGGGCGCGGTAGAAGGCGGATTTCTCGGCGACGAGGTGGGCGAATACGGAGTAGGAGTCGGTCGCCATGGAGGGAAGCGTTTACGCGCCGGGCACAACAAGCCCAAGGCCAAAATGGGCGGCCTGGCATCGTTCAAGGGGCCGGGTGGAGGGCAGCGGAGGGATTGGTTTCAGGTCTGCACCGCAAAATATGCCCAGTGTTTTTCGGTGAACGGAGGGATTTTCCCTAAGCTTCGGCCGGTTTTGTGCCGTTTCGTGGACATGGACCTCCAATCTGAAATCAAAAAAGCCATCGGGGCGCACGGCATGTGGAAGGGGCGTTTGAAAACCGCCATCCATACCGGCAAATCCGAGGCCACCGTCGCGGTTGTCTGTCAGGACAACCAATGTGAATTTGGCAAGTGGCTCTACGCGCTGGACCCCAAGGTCAAGGCGGAGAAGCACTGGCAGTGCGTGAAGGGGCTGCACGCGGATTTCCACAAGGAAGCCGGCAGCGTGCTGGGGCTCGCCCTTGCCGGCAAGAAGGCCGAGGCCGAAAGCGCGTTGACCGACAACAGTAAGTTTAATGCCATCACCATGAAGCTGACCATGGAGATGATGGCGTGGGCGAGCGGCAAGTAGCCGCTCCCTTTCCCCGGGTTTTGGCCCGGTCCTTGCCGTGGTGCCGGCCCGCCGGCGCCACCGAGCTGTTTTGTCCGCATTTTTGCCGCGACGCGGGCCCTGAATTCGCTCTAGTGGAGGCATGTCGCCCGAACAGGCCCAGCAGCGCATCGCCCTCCTCCGTGCCCAGGTCGGGCACCACGATGAGCGCTACTACCGCCGGGCGCGGCCGGAGATCAGCGATTTCGAGTACGACACGCTGAAGCATGAACTGGCGGAGCTGGAGGCGCGTTTCCCGCAATGGGCCGCGCCGGATTCGCCGACCCGGCGGGTGGGCGACGACCGGGTGCAAGGCTTCCGGGAGGTGGCGCACCTGCAGCCGATGCTCAGCCTTGACAACACCTACAGCGAGGAGGAGCTGCACGGGTTTCATGCCCGGCTGGTCCGCCTCCTGGGCACCGACGACCTGCGCTACACGGTGGAGCCGAAGGTGGACGGCCTGGCCGTCAGCCTGACTTATGAAAAGGGCCGGCTGGTGCGGGCTGTCACCCGCGGCCAAGGCGACCGGGGCGACGAGATCACGGCCAACGTGCTGACGATCGCGAGTCTCCCGCGCACGCTGCGCGACGGCCACATTCCCGACCTGGTCGAGATCCGCGGCGAAATTTACCTGACGGCGGCGGAGTTCGCGCGGATCAATGCGGAGCGCGCCGCGGCGGGTGAGGAGCCGTATGCGAATCCGCGCAACCTGGCGGCCGGCTCCGTCAAGCTGCTCGATCCGGCCGAGGTGGCGCGCCGCCGGCTCGACATCGTCCTGTACGCGCTGGGGCACTGCGAGCCGGCCGTCGTGGCGAGCCAGACGGGTCTGCACCGGCGCCTGCGCGAGTGGGGGCTGCCGGTGGTGGAGCGCATCTGGCCCGCGCACGGCATCGGTGAGGCGTGGGCGGCGATCGGCGAGCTCGACCGCCTGCGCCGCACCTTCGCCTACGGCACCGACGGGGCCGTGGTGAAGCTCGACGACTTTGTCCTGCAACGGAAGGCGGACGTCACGGCCAAGGCCCCCCGCTGGGCCATCGCTTACAAGTATAAACCCGACACGGCCCGCACGCGCCTCAACGGCATCACGATCCAGGTGGGCAAGACCGGCATCCTGAGCCCGGTGGCGGAGCTGGAGCCGGTGCTGCTCGCGGGCAGTACGATCAGCCGCGCGACGCTGCACAACGAGGATGAAATCCGCCGCAAGGACATCCGGGTCGGGGACTTGGTGGAGATTGAAAAGGCCGGTGAGGTCATCCCCGCCGTGCTGTGCTCCCTGCCCGAGGAGCGGCCGGCCGGTGCCCCGGAGTTCGACCTAGCGGCGGCGGTGGGCCGGCGGTGTCCGGTCTGCGGAGGGCCGATCGCCAAGGTCGTGGTGGCGGGCGAGGAGGCGCAGGGCGTCGCCTGGAAGTGCCAGAACTACGATTGCCGCGCCCAGCGGGCCGGCCGGCTCGGCTTCTTTTGCAGCCGCCGGGCGCTGGCCATCGACGGCGTGGGCGAGGTGGTGGCGGCAAAGCTGGTGGAGCTGGACCTGGTGCGCGATCCGCCCGACCTGTACGATGTGCCGCCGGCCACGCTGGCCTCGCTCAACCTGGGCACGGCGGAGCAGCCGCGCGTACTGGGGGAGAAGACCGCCGCGAGGATCGACCAGGCTCGCGCCGCCGCGCGCGCCCTGCCGCTGGAAAAATGGCTCTATGCGCTCAGCGTGCCGGAGGTGGGTGAATCCACGGCCCGCGAACTGGGCCGGCGGCACCGCACCCTTGCCGCCCTGGCGGTGTCACCTCTGCTGCATGGCGTGGGGCGGAAGGCGGCCCTGCTCGCCGAGCGGGAGCGGCAGGCACCCAATTCGCGGAAAAATCCGCCCGCCTCCGAGGAGGACAAGGCGCGGCGCAAGGAACTCTGCGCCCGGCTGGACGCCGACATCGCCGCCCTCGAGGCCGGCGTGTTGGCCGGGGTGCCCGCCGAGCTCGGCCCGGCTGTGGCCGCGAGCGTCCTCGATTTTTTTGCCGGCGGGCCGGGCCGACGCCTGCTTGCCAAGCTGGGGACGTTGGGCATCGACCCGCAGGGGACGGTGGCGGCCGCCGGGGTGTTCACCGGCAGGACCTTCGTGCTCACCGGGACGCTGCCCTCGCTGAAACGGGAGGAGGCCGAGCAGAGAATCCTCGCGGCGGGCGGCAAGGTCAGCGCCAGCGTGAGCAAGAAAACCAGCTACGTGCTGGCCGGGGCGGAGGCCGGGTCCAAGCTGGACAAGGCGAAGGCGCTGGGCGTGCCGGTGCTCGACGAGCCGGAGTTCCGGCGGCTGCTGGGGGAGTGAAGGCTGAAGCGCGCCGGCGGGAACCGGCACCGCTCCGCCGGCTCAGTAGCCCTGGCGCTGGAGCTGGGTGCTGAGTTCGCGCTGGAAGGCCTGGACGTCGGCGGCGCTGGGCTTGTAACCGGGCTGGGCGGTGTCGAGCATGAGGCGGCCGAGCTGATCGAGGGCCCATTTGCCGGTGACGCCGTCGCTGAAGTTGACGGTCCCGCTGACCACGGTGCCGGGGCGCATGATCCGGTCGAGCTCGATGCGGAGGGTGCCGGGAGCGGCGGGCGCGGCGGGGATGCCGGCGGGCTCGTCGGCCTCGTCGCTGACCGGTGCCTCGTCCTCGTCGTCCGCGCTGCCGGCGCTCATGCCGACCTTTTCCTTCAATTTGTCGATGAAGCCCCTTTTCTCGGCGGGCGGCGGGGTGGCGGGGGCGCGCGGCGCGTTGGCGGCGGCCTTGGTGACGTCGGAGGTGTCGGCCTTGGGGGCGGCGTTCTTCAGCTCAAGCCCGAGGTCGTCGACGAGGAAGCGGACGTCCATGTAAGTCATCGAGAGCTGAAACTGCTCGATCAGTTTTTTTTGCACCGTGGAGAGAGTGTCGCCGGCGGCGACCCAGGCGGAGACGGTCTGCTTTTGTTCAGGAGTGAGGGACATGGCGGAGAGAGCGAAGGCGGGAGATCGGGTTGGTCAGGAATCCAACCATCAGGGTGCACGAGTAAGTGGCCGGGCGCAATCGTCAACCCGCGACTGCTCGCCCGCCACGGATTTTCCGCGCGGGCGGCGGCCTCCGGTTGTCTCAGCTACGCGGGGCTCCGCCATCGCCGGGCGGAGCCGGTTCATTTCGACAGTTGGGCCTTGAGGAAATTGACGCTGCCGCGAACGGACTCGTCGGTCTCCATCATGTTTTCCACGGTCTTGCAGGCGTGGATGACGGTGCCGTGGTCGCGGCCGCCGAAGGCCTCGCCGATTTCCTGGAGGGAGTGGCGGGTGAGCTGGCGGCTGAGGTACATGGCGATCTGGCGGGGGAAGGCGATGGCGTTGGGCCGGCGTTTGCTCTGCATGTCCGAATGCCGGAGCTGGTAGTGGTCGGCGACGCGCTTCTGGATGCCCTCGAGGGTGAGCCGGTGCGAGGCCTCCTCCATCAGCACGTCCTTGAGGAGGTGCTCCGCCGTGGCGAGGTCGAGGGTCTTGCCGGTGAGGGCGGTGTAGCTGGAAATCTTGATCAGGGCGCCTTCGAGGCGGCGGATGTTTTTGACGATGTGCTGGGCGATGAACTCCAGGACGGCGGCGGGCAGGTCGACCTTGAGGGTGGCGGCCTTGGTGCGGAGGATGGCGATGCGGGTCTCGAGGTCGGGGGACTGGATGTCGGCGGCGAGGCCCCATTGGAAGCGGGAGACGAGGCGCGCCTCGAGGGTGGCGATCTCGGCGACGGGGCGGTCGCTGGACAGGACGATCTGCCGGCCGGACTCGAAGAGGTCGTTGAAGGTGTGGAAGAACTCTTCCTGGATGCGCTCCTTGCCGGCGAGGAACTGGACGTCGTCGAGCAGGAGGACGTCGACATTGCGGTAGCGTTAGCGGAACCGGGTGAGCGCGTTTTCCTGGATGGCGTAGATGTACTCGTTGGTGAACTTCTCGGTGGAGAGGTAGGCGACCTTGGCGTCGGGGTTGCGCGCGATGATGCTGTGGCCGACCGCGTGCATGAGGTGGGTCTTGCCGAGGCCGGTGGCGCCGTGGATGAAGAGCGGGTTGTAGGCCTGGGCGGGGGCCTGGGCGACGGCGAGCGAGGCGGCGTGGGCGAGCTGGTTGTTCGGGCCGACCACGAAGTTCCCGAAGGTGTTGCGCGGATTCAGCGAGCCGGCGGTGACGAGGCGGTCTTCGGCGCGGCCGTGGCGGCGGGGCGG
>CAISJA010000263.1 GCA_903885525.1 uncultured Opitutaceae bacterium | reverse complement strand
TTTGTCATATATTGTATGACAAGTTTCCGTCATTCATAGCGCAGGGCCTCCGCGGCTTCGATGCGGGTGGCGTACCAGGCCGGATAGAGCGCCCCGCCCAGGGCGGTGAGGACGGCGAGTGCGGCCACCGTGGCCAGCGTGGCGGGATGCAGCTCAGGCTGCACATAGCCCTGCAGTTGCGGCACCCGGGGCAGCAGGGCCAGCACCGCCGCGCCGGCGGCACCGCCCGCCACCAGTCCCGCCAGCGCCATCAACAGGGCTTCGCCGAAAATCAGACCGGCCACCTGGGGGGCGGAGAAACCGTTGACCCGCAGGATGGCGAGCTCCCGGATGCGGCCGAAGACGGACAGGAGCATGGTGTTGGCCACGCCCAGCCCGCCGAGCACGAAGGCGCAGGCTCCGATGGCCCACGAAGTCGCGCGCAGGATGCGGAACGAATTGTAGCTGCGGCTGAATTCATTGTTTTCCAGCACGGCGAGCCGGGGATGGGCCGCCTCGAAGCGGCGCCGGAAATCGCTTCCCGTGGCGTAGTCCTGTAGGCGGACGGCGACCAGCGAAGCCACGCCCGGCCGGCTGAAATACTCCTGCGCCTCGGCCAGCGGGAGAAACACGCCGCCGTCCTCGAACCCGTTTTTCAGGCGGAAGACGCCGCCGACGCGGAAGGTGCGGGTGCCGATGGCGACGGAGCCGTCGGGGGCGGGGTGCAGAAAATCGCGGGCGCGTTCCCCCAGATACACGGCTCCCGGGCGGCGGGCGAATTCCCCCGGCGTGCCCTCGATCCACTCGGCCCGCGCCAGCCGCGGATCGTCCGCGGCCAGGCCGAAGCAGGTGACGACCGGCGCGCCCGGGGCGGTCACTAGGCCGAACAGCAGGGGATGGACGGCCGCCACCGCCGGGTCGGCCGCCAGCGCGGCAATGTCGGCGGCCGGCACGGAACTGAAAAAAAGGTCGGAGACGTTGCGCTCGAAGACCACCTGCTGGCTGTCGAGGCTGAGGATGTGCTCGAACATGCCGATGGCCCCGTGGACAATCCCCACGATGGTCATCATCGCCGCCACGCCGATGCCGATGCCGGCGGCCCCGAAGCCCGCGCGCAGCCAGTGCCGGCGGAGGTTGATGAAGACCAGGGGGAGAAAACGCATGCCGGCGCAGGATTCAGGAAATACGGACGCAGGTCGACAGGAACTTTTCCCCCGATGGGGCAGCCAAAGCTAGGCCGGACGGATAGAGTCCGACTAGGTCAGTCCTTGGTCTCGCCGAGCAGGTGGAAACTGATCCGAATGAGGGGATCGACCTTGCGGAAGGCCATCACCTTGATGATCGGCAGCCCGTAGTTGCGCGTGTCCACCTCGGCTGCACCGTCGAGCACAGATTGCCCTTTCTCCGCCCTGATCGTGACGGGGAAACTGATTTCCCGGGTGATGCCGTGGATCAGGAGCTGGCCGGTGGCGGTCGCCGGGCCGGGGGCTCAATCGTTGGATCGCTTGGCGGCGCGCTCGACCTTGCGGCGCTCGGTCTCGCGGAGGATCCGCTTGCGGAGGCGCAGGTTCTTGGGCGTGACCTCGACGAATTCGTCCGCGGCGATGTATTCGATGGAGCGCTCGAGCGAGAGTTTGGTCGCGGGGGTGAGCCCGGCGGCGACGCCTTCGCCCTGGGAGCGGAAGTTGGTGAGCTTCTTTTCGCGGACGGCGTTGATGCAGATGTCCTCGTTGCGGGGGTTCTCGCCGACGATCATCCCCTCGTAGACCAGCTCGCCCGGGTTGACGAACATCTTGCCGCGCTCTTGGCACATGACGAGGGCGTAGGCGGTGGTCTCGCCGGCCTCGGTGGCGATGAGGGTGCCGGTGATGCGGGTGAGGACTTCGCCGGCGTAGGGGCCGTATTCCTTGAATAGGTGGCTGAGCACGCCGCGGCCGCTGGTGGCGTTGACGACGTCGATTTCCATGCCGATGAGGCCGCGGGTGGTGATGGTGGCCTCGATCATGGTGGAATGCTGGAGCTTCTCCATGTTGGTCAGCTGGCCCTTGCGGTTGGCCAGGTTCTGCATGATCGAGCCCACGCACTCGTCGGGAATTTCGATCCAGACCGTCTCGTAGGGCTCGTGGCGCACGCCGTCGACGAGCTTCTCGATCACGGTGGGGCGGGAGACGAGCAGCTCGAAGCCTTCGCGGCGCATGGTCTCGACGAGCACGGCCACCTGCATGGCACCGCGGGCCTTGACGTTGTACACGCCGGCCTTGTCAGTGTCCTCGATGTAAATCGAGACGTTGGTCTTGAGTTCGCGCATGAGGCGCTCGCGGAGCTGGCGGGAGGTGACGAGCTTGCCCTCGGTGCCGACGAGCGGGCCGTCGTTGACGCAGAACTGCATCTCCAGGGTCGGCGGGTCGATCTGGGTGAAGGGCAGGGCGTGGGCCTCCTCGCGGATATCGAGGGTGTCGCCGATGTCCACGTCCTCGAAGCCGGAGAGGCCGACGATGTTGCCGGCGGAGGCGGCTTCCACCTCGCGCTGGCCCAGGCCGGTGAATTCAAAAATCTTGGTGATCTTGGCGCGGATGCGCTTGCCGTCGGCGTGGCGGATAATGAACACGGGGTCGCCGACGTTGATTTTGCCGCCGAGGATCTTGCCCACGGCGATCCGGCCGACGTAATCGCTCCAATCGATGTTGGAAACCAGCATGTGGAAGGGTTCGCTCGGTTTGGCGAAGGGCGGCGGGATGTGCTCGATGATGGTCTCGAAGAGGGGCGTCATGTCCTTCTTCTCCTCCCCGAGGTGGTACATCATGTAGCCGTCACGGCCGGAGCCGTACACGACCGGGGCGTCGAACTGCTCCTCGGTGGCGTTGAGCTCCATGAGCAGTTCCAGCACCTTGTCGTACATCTTGGCGGGCTCGGCGTTGTCGCGGTCGATCTTGTTGATCACGATCACGACCTTCAGCCCGTGGGCGAGCGCCTTGCGGAGCACGAACCGGGTCTGGGCCTGGGGGCCGTCGTAGGCGTCGACGACGAGCATGACGCCGTCGACCATTTTCATGACGCGCTCGACCTCGGCGCCGAAGTCGGCGTGGCCGGG
>CAISJA010000262.1 GCA_903885525.1 uncultured Opitutaceae bacterium | reverse complement strand
TGCGTGGCGAAGGTGTGGCGGAGCAGGTGCGGCTTGACGTGCCGGGTGAGGCCGGCCCGGGCGGCCTGCGCGCCGACGATCACCCAGAGTGTCTTGCGGGAAATGGCCTTCCCCCGTTCGGAGAGGAAGAGCTCGCTGCCGGTCCGCGGCTTCACAAGCCGGGAACGGCCGGCCGCGAGGTAGGTCTGCACGGCGTCGCGGGCCTGGCGCCCGAGCGGGACGACGCGCTCCTTCGCACCCTTGCCGAAGACGCGGACAAAACCGTGCTCCAGATCAACCTGCTGGAGCGAAAGCCCGCAGAGTTCGGAGATGCGCAGGCCGCTCGAGTAAAACAGCTCGAGCATGGCGCGGTTGCGGAGGGAATAGGCGTCGCCGCCGGACGGGGCCGCGAGGAGCCTGTCCATTTCCCCGGTGGTCAGGGTCTGCGGCAGCTTGCGGCGGAATTTCGGGCCTTGCAGCAGCCCGGCTGGATCATCGGGACGCCGGCCGGAGCGGACGAGGTGCCGGCAGAGCATGCGGACGGCGGCGAGCTTGCGCGCCTGGGTGGAGGCGCCAAAGCCCTCATCGCTCAGCCAGTGCAGCCAGGCGGTGAGCTGCCTCGCCGTGACCAGGCGCCAGCCGCCGGGGCAGGATTTTTTCAGGAAATGGGCGGCCTGGATGAGATCGGTGCGGTAGGCGGCCTCGGTGTGGCGCGACAGGCCACGCTCCAGGGCGAGGGTGTTGAGGTAGTCCTGGATGTCGTCCGCAAACGCCGCCGGCGCGGGTGCCAGGGGAGGCTTCCGTCGGCACGGCACGGCACGCCTGGTCTTCATGGCCGGGGCGCGAGGAACAGGGCTCACCGCGGGGCGGCCGGCCGCTCAGCGGCGGTTGCCGCCGCGGCGGGCGCCGGGGCGCGGAGGCGGCGGGGCGGAGGTGTCGCGCAGGCGGAAGGTGATGCGCGCCTTCTCCAGATCGTAGGGGCTCATCTCCATCTTCACATTGTCGCCCACGGCGATCTTGATGAAATGCTTCCGCAGCTTGCCCGAGATATGGGCCAGCACCACATGGCCCGTCCCATTGTTCAATTGCACCCGGAACATCGTGCCCGGGAGGACGGCAACGATCTTGCCTTCGACTTCGATCGCTTTGCCTTCAGACATGGTGGTGGTGCGGGAGGGAGGAGAGCTGCATGCGGGTGAAAAAACCTTTGTAACACCGGAGCCGCCCCCGTAAGTCAAGGCAATCATTCGCCGCGCCCCCTCTGCGGGAGGCCCACCGAGAGCCGGCGCGGACCCGCCATGACCGATTTCCCTCCACCCCGCCCCGCCCTGCCGTGCCCGTTTGAAAAGCGTTTTCCCTCGCAACTGCTGAGGGACGACACCTTCTACATGACGCTGGCCTACAACCAGGCCATCGACGCGTGGCGGGCCGACGAGGTGCCGATCGGGGCGGTGATCGAGCTGGGGGGCGAGGTCATCGCCTCCGCCCACAACCAGCGGGACAGCACCCGCGATCCCACCGCCCACGCCGAAATCCTCGCCCTCGGGCAGGCCGCGCGCGCGCTCGGCGACTGGCGGCTGAACGAGGCGACACTCTACGTGACCAAGGAGCCCTGCCCCATGTGCTCTGGCGCCACCCTGATGGCGCGGGTCCGGCGCGTGGTCTATGCCGTCTCCGATCCCAAGATGGGCTGCCTCGGCGGCGCCACCGACCTCAACGCCCTCCCCCAGATCAACCACCATCTCCTGCTCACCCGGGGCATCCTGGAAGCAGAGTGCCTGGCGCTGATCCAAGGCTACTTTCAGCTCAAACGCCGGCAGGAGTAGCGCCGTGGGGAAGCGGGGGGATACCCCAAATATCAGGAATGCCCCATCGCCTCAAAGCCCCGCTTCCTCCGCCCCCGGACGGTCCCTGCCGGTCTCCCCACCGGCGGGCAAAGGGCACGGGCAAAGTTGACGCCGCGGCCAACCCGTGCACCGTGTGACGGTTCCCTCCAACCCACCACGATCATGGCCTACGTCCTCCCTTCCCTGCCCTACGCCAACAACGCCCTCGAGCCGCACATCGACGCGCGCACGATGGAAATCCACCACGCGAAGCACCACCAAGCTTACGTCACCAACGCCAACAACGCCCTCATGGACCATCCGGCCCTGGCGGCGCTCGAGGTAAACACCCTCATCGCCGACCTCAGCCGTGTCCCCGAAGGCATCCGCAAGGTGGTCCAGAACAACGCCGGCGGCCACAGCAACCACAGCTTTTTCTGGACCATACTGGGACCAGGCCGCGGCGGCGCGCCGACCGGCGCTCTGGCCGCCGCCATCGCCGCCACCTGGGGCTCATTCGACAATTTCAAGGCCGAGTTCGCCAAGGCTGCCGCCGGCCGCTTCGGCTCGGGCTGGGCCTGGCTGTATGTGGGTACCGACCGGAAGCTGGCCATCGGCTCCACCGCCAATCAGGACAGTCCGCTCATGGGCCAGGCCGTCGCCGGCATCGAAGGCAAGCCCCTCCTCGCCCTCGACGTCTGGGAACACGCCTACTACCTCCATTACCAGAACCGCCGCCCTGACTACGTGACCGCCTGGTGGAACGTGGTCAATTGGGACGCCGCCGCCGCCAACTACGCCGCCGCGCTGGCCTGAGCGCCCCCTCAACGCGCTGGCCCCGAGCCGCACCCGCCCCGGGGCGGCTTTTTGGCGGGTGGAGGCGGCGGGCGCAGGCCGGCGCTTCCCGTCTGCGCCACGCACGCGAGCAGCGCACGAGACCGGCGGCGGATGGGCCGCTGGACTTGCCGGGGACAAAAAAGCGCCCGGCCGATGAAGGCCGGGCGCTGGTCTCTCTTAGCAAATCAAACCCAAATCATTTGATGAAGAGCATCTCCTCGTACGTGGGCATCGGCCACGATTCATCGGGGCAGATGGCCTCAAGGGCGTCGACGTACTTGCGGATCTCCACCAGTTGCGGGAGCACCTCGTGGCACATGTGCGTGGCCTCGGCCTCGAGCCCGGAGGCATGGTGGCCGCGGATCTCGCCGAGCTTGGCCAGGCCGGCGCGGAGGCCCGCGATCTGCTCCGAAACCTTGCCGAGCAGGGTGGTGTCAGCCGGCACGCCGGCCGCCTGGAGAGCGGCGGCGTTCTGGGCCAGCTCGGTCTGGTAGCGCACGGCGGTCGGGACGTACTTGGTGTTCACCAGCTCGGTGACGATGTTGGCCTCGACGATGACGGCCTTGACGTACTGCTCGAAGGCGATGTCGCGGCGGGCCTCGAGCTCGCGCTGGGTGAGCACGCCGTAAGCCTCGTAGGCGGCCACGGTGGCCTTTGCAGCAATGACGGGGATGGCGTCGACGGAGGTCTTGAGGTTCGGCAGGCCGCGGGTGGCGGCCTCCTTGTGCCATTCTTCGGAATAGCCGTTGCCATTGAAGATGACGGCGCTGTGCCCCTTGGCGATCTCGGTGAGCACATCCTGGACGACGTCCTCGAATTTCTTGGACTTCGGGGCCTTCTCCAGCTTGGTGGCGATGTAGTCGAGCGACTCGGCCATGATGGTGTTCAGCGCGGCCAGCGGGGCGGCAATGGACTGGTTGGAGGCGACGGCGCGGTACTCGAATTTGTTGCCGGTGAAGGCGAACGGCGAAGTGCGGTTGCGGTCGCCGGCGTCCTTCATGAGGATCGGGAGCGTGTCGACCCCGAGGTGCATCGTGCCCGCGGACTTCGAGGACTTGGCCTTGCCCTTCTTGAGCTGCTCGAACACATCGGCGAGCTGCTCGCCCAGGAAGATGGAGATGATCGCCGGCGGGGCCTCGTTGGCGCCGAGGCGGTGGTCGTTGGAGGCCGAGGCCACCATGGCGCGGAGGAGGGCGCCGTGCCGGTGGACGGCGCGGATGACGGCGGCGCAGAACACGAGGAACTGCATGTTCTGGTGCGGGGTGTTGCCGGGCTCGAGCAGGTTGCCCTGGGTGGCGTTGCCGAGCGACCAGTTGAGGTGCTTGCCGGAACCGTTGACGCCGGCGAAGGGCTTCTCGTGCAGGAGGCACTCCAGGCCGTACTGCCGGGCGACCTTCTTCAGCGTGATCATGATCGTCTGCTGATGGTCGGCGGCGACGTTGGCGTTTTCATAGATCGGGGCGATCTCGTACTGCGACGGAGCGACCTCGTTGTGGCGGGTCTTGACCGGCACGCCGAGCTTGTAGAGTTCAGCCTCGGAGTCGTGCATGAACGCGAGCACGCGGTCGGGAATGACACCGAAGTACTGGTCCTCGAATTCCTGGCCCTTCGGCGGCCTGGCGCCGAACAGCGTGCGGCCGGCCGAGACGAGGTCCGGGCGGGAGAGGTAGAAATTGCGATCGATCAGGAAGTATTCCTGCTCGGGGCCGGCGGTGGCGGTGACCATCGCGATGTTGGTGTGGCCAAAGAGCTTCAGGATGCGGCGGGCCTGCTGGTCGAGCGCCTTCATGGAGCGCAGCACCGGGGTCTTCAGGTCGAGGGCCTCGCCGGTCCAGGAAACGAAGGCGGTCGGGATGCAGAGGGTCACGCCATTGGCGTTTTCGGTCAGGTAGCAGGGGCTGGTGACATCCCAGGCCGTGTAACCGCGGGCCTCGAAGGTGGCGCGGATGCCGCCGGACGGAAAGGAGGAGGCGTCAGGTTCGCCCTGGGCCAGCTGCTTGCCGGAGAATTCGGCGATGGCACCGCCGCGGCCGTCGGGCTCGAGGAAGCTGTCGTGCTTTTCCGCGGTGATGCCGGTCAGCGGCTGGAAAACGTGGGCGTAGTGCGAGGCACCGCGCTCGAGGGCCCAGTCCTTGATCGCCGTGGCCACGATGTCGAGGACGCCGGCCTCGAGGATGGCACCGGTGTCGATGGTCTTGCGCAGGGACTTATAGGCGGCCTTCGGCAGGCGCTGCTGCATGATTTTATCATTGAAGACATTCTTGCCGAACAGGCCGGCGGAGTGGCTTTCGGTGAAAGCCACGGTCTTCGAGGTGCGGTAGTTGTTGGCCGCAGAAATGGCGGCAAGGCGGGAGGGACTGACGCTCATGGGGGGATTTGACGATGTGTGTTGCTATATTAGAGAGGGAAGCCCGCCGTCGGGGCAGCCGGCTTCCATCGCTCCGGAAGCCAATTCCATGCCAAACCGGCCGGAATAACAACCCCAGCCACGCCGTACTCTGTCCTAATGCTTCAGGGCGGAAACCGGAATGCGCCGGACGGTCAAAAAGCGTGCCCGGAACAGTTCGTCCAGCAGCTCGCGCGTGGGGGCCGGGATGCGCGCCACCAATTCATCCAGGGGCGGCAGGGGCGGGCCGGATTCCGTCCCCAGGGCGGCAGGTTTGCTCCCGCCCGGCAGCGCCGGGGCCGGCTCGCCCGCCTGCTCCTCGGCGAGCAAGGCGGCTTCCTCTTCCGGGGAAGGGCCCACCGGGCCGCTCTCCTCAGCCGCTTCGCCGGGCGCGGGCGGCGGCATGCCATCGCCGGACCCCGGCTTGCCGGACTGGTCAGACTGGTCGGAGCCTGGCACGGCCGCCGCCTCAACCTCTCCACGCGGCACCGGCGCCAAGGCCCAGGGCTGGGCGCGCTCAGGCGGCGGGATCAGCCGTTTTTTTTTGAGCCGTCGTCGGGCAGGCTCTCAGCCAGGGAGGAGATTTCCTTGATCAGGCTGTCGATGGCCCGGGCGCGGCTGGACTCGACCGCCTTGAGCAGGGCGACCTCGAAATTGATCTTCTCGGACAGGCCGTGCATCACGCCGCCTTCGCCCTCGCGCAGCGCGTCGAGGAGCCGGGTGAGCTGCTCGGTGCTCATCACGGTGCCCAGCGCCCGGCTGCTGCCGCCCTGGGCGACGGCCTCCAGCAGGGCCGAGCGCAGATGCGCCTGCAAATCGACCAGCAGGCGGTAGAGGTCGCGCCCGTTGGCGTCGCATTCGTCGACCAGGCCGATGATCTGGCGATGGTCGCCCGCGGCGAGGGCGGCCGCCAGCTCGGCGATCTTGGCGGCGGAGACCAGCCCGTAGACATCGAGCACATCGGCCTCAGCGATGTCACTGCCGCAGAAGGAAATCATCTGGTCGAAGATGGACTGGGCATCGCGCATGCCGCCGTCCGCCATGCGGGCGATGCTCTGCAACGCGGCCTCGCTCACCTGGATATTCTCGGCGTCTGCGATTTTCTTCAGGCGCTGGACGATCAGCCCGGTCGGGATGGGCTTGAGATCAAAACGCTGGCAGCGCGAGAGGATCGTCGGCAGCACTTTTTGCACGTCGGTGGTGGCAAAGATGAACTTCACGTGCGCCGGCGGCTCCTCGAGGGTCTTGAGCAGGGCGTTGAACGCCGCGGTCGAGAGCATGTGCACCTCGTCGATGATGTAGACCTTGAATTTGCCCTGGGCCGGAGCGTACCGCACGGTGTCGCGGAGTTCGCGCACTTGCTCGACGCCGTTGTTCGAGGCGCCGTCGATCTCGATCACGTCAAGGTGCGAGCCCTCGGCGATCGCCACGCAGGCCGGGTCGTTGACGTCAAAGTCCGCCTTCGG
>CAISJA010000261.1 GCA_903885525.1 uncultured Opitutaceae bacterium | reverse complement strand
CGACCATGTGCCAGAAATAGACCACGCGGTGCGCCTCGGCGCCCATGAAGCGCGAGCCGAAGACCACGTCGGCCTTGCCCTCGACCACGGGTTTCATCAGCCGCGGATATTCCTGCGGATCGTACTCCAGATCGGCATCCTGCACCACGACGATCTCGCCGGTGGCGGCGGCAAAGCCCGTGCGGAGGGCGGCTCCCTTGCCCTGGTTCACCTCATGGTAGATGATGCGGTCGGCCAGCCGGGCGATCTCCCTCCGCAGGATGTCCTGCGTGCCGTCGGTCGAGCAGTCGTCGACGATGATGATCTCCTTGTCCGCCACGGGGGCGGCGCGCACGGCGGCCACCAGACTGCGGATGGTGGCCGCTTCGTTGTAGCAGGGGATGACGATGGTGAGCTTCATGCGCGGCAGCCGCCACGTTAGGGACCGGGCCGGGCGAGGAAAGGGCAAAGCGGAGGGCCCGGCTCCGGCCTTGACGCCGCCGAAGCGGGCCGGGCATGGTGACCCCATGGTTGATGCTGCCCCCCGCCCGAACCGGGCCCTCCTGCTCAAACTTGCTGCCGCCGCGGTGGTGGTGCTGGTGGCGGGCATCGTGCTGGGGCGCGGGCTGAATCTCAAAATGCTCCTCGAACAGGGGCTGGCCCTCCTCCGCGACGCCGGGCCCGTGTCCTTTTTTCTTGCGATGGCGCTGCTGCCCGCCTGCGGGGTGCCGCAACTGGCCTTTGCCCTGACAGCCGGTCCGGCCTATGGGGAAAAGCTGGGCCTGCCGGTGGTGATGGCGTTGTCCATGGCGGCGCTGACCGCCAATCTGGTGCTGACGTATTTTCTCGCGCGCCGGGCGTTGCGGCCTCTGCTGGAGAAACTGGTGGCCCGGCTCGGCTACCGGCTGCCGCAGATCGGGGCGGGGGATGCCGCCGACCTCATCATTATCCTGCGGGTGACACCGGGGGTGCCTTTTTTTGTCCAGAATTACCTGCTCGGGCTGGCGGAGGTGCCGTTCGGGAAGTACCTGGCCATCTCGTGTGGCATAACTTGGACCACCAATTTCGCCTTCATCCTGTTCGGCGATGCGCTGCTGCACGGCCGGGGCTATGCGGCGCTGGTGGCGATCAGCCTGCTGCTGGCACTGACGGCGGCGACGCACCTGGTGCGCAAGCATTACGGCCGCCGCACCGCCCCCCCGGCGTGAAACAGACCGGCGAGACGCTTCCTGCCGACGGATCCGGCCAGGTGCGGACGGTCACGGAGTTTACGCGGCGGGTGAAGGCCCTGCTGGAGGACCAGGTCTCTTCCGGCTGGGTGGCGGGGGAAGTTTCCAATCTCCGGGCCCAGGCCAGCGGGCACGTCTATTTTACCCTCAAGGATGCCGGGGCGCAGCTTGCCTGCGTGCTGTTCCGCGGCGACGCCGCCCGCCAGGGGATCCGGTTGCGCGACGGCCTGCAGGTCCTCATTTACGGCGGGATCAGTGTCTACGAGGCGCGCGGCCAGTACCAGCTGGTGGTCCGCGCGGTCGTGGAACATGGCGTCGGGCGGTTGCGGCAGGAATTTGAGGCGCTCAAGCAAAGGCTGGCGGCGGAGGGCTTGTTCGATCCGGCCCGCAAGCAGCCGCTGCCACCGATGCCCCGGACGGTGGGCCTGGTGACCTCGCCCACCGGGGCGGCCGTGCAAGACTTCATCCGCATCCTGCAACGCCGCGACTGGCGCGGCCGGCTCATCGTCCTGCCGGCCAGGGTGCAGGGCGAGGGGGCCGCCGCCGAACTGGCGGGGATGCTGCGGACGGCCGAGGCGCTGGGGATATTCGACCTGCTGGTGATCAGCCGGGGCGGTGGCAGCCTCGAGGATCTCTGGGCCTTCAACGAGGAACCGCTGGTCCGCGCCGTGGCCGCGTGTTCCATCCCGGTGATCTCCGCCGTCGGGCACGAGATCGATTTCAGCCTCTGCGATTTTGCCGCCGATGTGCGTGCGGAGACCCCCAGCGCCGCCGCCGAACTCATCACCAGCCACTATCTCGACGGCGCCGGGCGTGTCCTCACCGCCGGAGCAGCCTTGGAGGACATGGTGGCCGCCCGAGTGGAGCAGTCGCGGCAGCGGCTTGACCATGCCCGCCGCCGGCTGCGCCTGCTTTCGCCCGCCGCCTGGCTGGAGCAGCAGCAGCTCCGGCTCGACGACCTGGCGAACCGGCTGGGCGCGGCTCTTCGCCACCGAGCCGGGGACGGACGAACCCGGCTGGCGAGCGTGCAGGCCCGTTTTCGCGCGGCAGCGCCGGAGAAGCGGGTGCAGGGCGAATCACACCGGCTGCTCGCGTTATGGAAGCGCCTCGAGTCGGTCAGCCCTACCACGGTG
>CAISJA010000260.1 GCA_903885525.1 uncultured Opitutaceae bacterium | reverse complement strand
GCTTCGGCCAGATGCTGCAAACCGAAGCGCCGCTCGACGAAAACTTCGAGATCGGCGCCTTCACGGCCGAGCCCGGCAAGGCGGGTTACCAACGCTCTTCCGTGCTGCGGCTGGAGCACCGTCCGCTCAAAAGCGGCCGGCAGGAAATCCACCTGGTGGTGGACCAGCTGCCCAAGGTCGTCGGGGTCGATCCCTACAACATCCGCATCGACCGTGATTCGGACGATAATTTTGCCCAGGTGGAGCGGCAGTGAGTCCTCGCCCTGCTCCCCTCCCGGGAGCGGGGTGCCGGTCCGGGTCCGGCCACCGCTTGCGCGACACAACCCTCCGTGCCCGGTCAACCGGCGCGCGGAGGGTTGCCGCGAGGAGAGAGAGGGCGCGCTTACCGGCCCCGGCGCGGGCGGCCGGGCTTCTGGCCGGTGCGGACGAGCAGTTCCTGGAACCAGCGCGTGTGGGTGTCGAAGTGCTTGCCGCCCTTGATGCGGCTCAGCTCGATCGCGCGGAGGTGGTTGCTCTGCTCCTCGTCCTCGCCGATCAGGCCGGACTCGCCGCGGAAGGCGCACTCGATGGCGTGCTCGACGCAGCGGGAGATCAGGACCATGTCGGCGTCGTTGGCCGGGGCGGAGCGGGCAAAGTAGCCGCTCTTCTGCACCAGCACCTTGTCGGCCCCGATCATGGCGGCGAAACGCTTGCCGAACCAGGCCCCGACATTGACCTTGTCGAGCCGCACATGGCCGAAGGGATCAAGGTCGACGTGCTCGCCCCGGGCGGTCATCTCCGCGATCACGGCATCGACGCAGGCGCCCTCGGAGACGAAGATATTGACGTTGCCCAGGGTATCCATGACGCGGCGGAGGCGGTCGGCCTCGGCGTGGATGTCGACCTCCATCTCGGGCAGGTAGACGCCATGCACGGCCCAGCTCTCCTCCCGATGGCCGAGGGCGGGGATGAAGAGGCCGCCCTCGACGAAGCGCTGGTACTCGCGGGTGGTGGCGGCGGTCAGCCAGCCGGAATGGCGGCCCATGATCTCGTGCACGATGAGGGTGCGGGAGCTGGCTCCATGTTCGCTGACTACGTTCTGGAAAAACCTGGCTCCCTGTTCGGCGGCCGTCCAGGCCCCGAGGCTCTGGCGGACGGGGGAGATGTCGTTGTCGATCGTCTTGGGCAGGCCGATGACGTTGAGGTCGTACTTGTTTTTTTTCAACCAGGCGGCGAGGTCGGCCGCCGCCGTGTTGGTGTCGTCGCCGCCGATGGTGTGGAGGACGTCGATCTTGTCCTTTTTGAGCTGGCGGGCGGCGATGGCGCGGGGGTCCTGGCCCTTCTTCACGAGGCCGCGTTTCACGCAGTCGTCGACATTGGTCAGGCGCACGCGGCTGTTGCCGATGGGGCTGCCGCCGTAGCGGCGGAGGATGCCGGCGTGGCCGCGCATGCTCTCGGTGACCTGGATGGAGTCACCGAGGAGGAGGCCCTTGTAGCCGGAACGGTAGCAGAGAATTTCCGTATCCGGGGAGGCTTCGGTGTATTGGGAGAGCAGTTCACCGACGGCGGCGCTCAGGCAGGGAGCGAGACCGCCGGCGGTCAGGATGGCGACTTTGCGTGGATGGGTTTTCAAAGGGAAAGGAGTGGGTAATTCTCGCGGAAACGAACGCAGGTCAAGTCCGGCTTTATTTTTTTGTTAACCGCTCAACAAAAGAGGCATGCGCCAGTCGTATCCCGGCCCCGGCGCGATGTCTCAGCCGGTGTTTGCGCGCCGCGCCCGTTCCGGCCCGGTGGCGAGGAGGGCGGCTTTGATCGGACCAAGGCTGGAGTGGCGTGTGAGTTGGGCCTACGAGGCGAGCCGTGGGAAGGGAGGAGCGGCTGGAATCCCTGGCAAGTTGAGGGCGGCGGAGGCCGGCCAATAATGGAAAACCGGCTGCGCGCGAGCGCAGCCGGTTCCCCATTATTGCTATGCGTTGTGACGGATGGTTCGATGCTGCCACCGGCTCACCCGTAAGGAGGGCTGGGACGAAAGCGGGACGGCTCAGGTGAGCGGGCTCCTTCCGCAGCGTGCGGTAGAGGCGTTGCGGCCTGCGCGAGACCTGGCCGGCGAGGAGGGGGAGGGGGCAGTCGAACGGGCAGCCCTGGCCGGGGCGGCCGCAGGTGCGGATCCGATCTGTGCCGCCGCCGTGAATGCACCGAAAGCGGCGACACAGAAGAGAGCGAGCGGGAGGGAAATCATGGGGGCGGGGCACGAATCGTCGTGCTGGTTTGGTTCGCGCCTTCCAGAGCACTGGGCGGGCCAATTCTTGATTTATGACACCACCTTTTCGCTTCTCCTGCTTTTCGCCTCGGTGCCGCCATCCTTCGCCTCCGGGTCGCCAGGGGCGGCGGCGGGCTCAGACCTGTAGGTGTTGCTTCACCACCTCATCCGTCAGCGTCGCGATCGGTCCCGTGGCCACGGCGGCGCCACGATCAAGGATGTAAAACCGATCCGCCACTTCGCGGCAAAAGTCTACGTACTGTTCCACCAGCAGGATGGCCAGCCGGCCCTCCGCCTTGAGGGCCTTGACGGCGTGGTGGATCTCCTCCGCGCACTCCTGGGCGAACCCTTCGCGCTTGAGCTTCTGCAGGGTGTCGCCGATGTGGTCGATGATGGAAGGCTGGATGCCTTCGGTGGGCTCGTCGAGGATCAGCAATTTGGGATTGGTCAGCAGGGCCCGGGCGATGGCCAGTTGCTGCTGCTGGCCTCCCGACAACACTCCGCCTTTCCGCGCGAGCATTTCCTGCAGGACCGGAAAGAGACCGTACACGCGCTCCAGCGCCCGCTTCGCGCCCGCGCCGGACTGGCGGCTGACGACCAGGCTGATCTGCAGGTTCTCCTCCACACTCAGGTGCGGGAAGATATCCCGGCCCTGCGGTACATAGCCGATGCCGGCCCGCGCCCGCTCCTCGGGGGGGAGCGGGGCGATGTTGCGCCCGTCGAAAGTCAAACGGCCCGAGCGCACCGGCAGCACCCCCATGATGGTGCGCAACGTGGTCGTCTTGCCGACGCCGTTGCGTCCCATGAGGGCCACCACCTCGCCGGCGCCCACTTCCAGATCGACCCCCCGCAAAATCCGGGAGCCGCCGATGTACGCCTCGATCTGCGAAAGTTGCAGCAGGGATTTCATTTGTGTCCGTGTTTGCCGCGGCCGAGATAGACCTCGCGAACCTTCGGGTCGGCCTGGACCTCGCTGAACTTGCCTTCGCACAGCACCGAGCCCTGGTGCAGCACAGTCACCCGGCCGTGGCGGGCAATCTGCCGGACAAAGGCCATGTCATGCTCGACCACGATCAGGCTGTGCTTGCCCGCCAAGGAGAGCAGCAGCTCGCCGGTCCGGTGCGTCTCCTCGTCCGACATCCCCGCCGCCGGCTCGTCCACCAGCAGCAGCTTCGGATTGGTCGCCAGCAGCATGCCGATTTCGAGCCACTGTTTCTCCCCATGCGCCAGCTGATCCGCGGGCAGGTCGCGCTTGTAATATAGGCCGATGAGCTTGAGCAGCTCGTCCAGCCGGTCCCGGTCCTCCGAGCTCAGCCGATAGATCAGGGTGGCGAACACGCTGCGCGGTCCTTTGAGGGAAAGCACCAGGTTGTCCCACACCGTCTGCAGCTCATACACGCTCGGAGTCTGGAATTTTCGCCCGATCCCCAGGCGGTTGATCTCGTACTCCTTCAGCTTGGTCAGGTCGATGTTCGGACCAAACTCGATCCGCCCGCTGTCGGGGCGGGCCCGGCCGGTGATCAGGTCGAAGAAGGTGGATTTGCCCGCTCCATTCGGACCGATGACGGTGCGCAGCTCCCCTTCCGCGAGGGAAAAGTTCAGGTTCGAGATCGCCTTGAAGCCATCGAAGCTCTTCGAGACGTTCTGCACTTTGAGCAGGCGAGGTTTCATGACTCTCCTCCCGCCGCTTCGGTTTCCTCCGCCGGCGGTGCCCCCGGCCGGCCCCAGCGGGCGGCCCAGGCCCCGGCCAGTTTCCGGGGCAGGCTGACCAGGCCGCCGGGCAGGAACAGGACGACGACGATAAACAGACCCCCGAGCAGCACGAGCCAGAGATCGGGATAGGCGCGCGTGGCCCAGCTCTTGAGCGCATTGACGCCGATGGCACCCAGGATCGGGCCCACCAGGGTGCCGCGGCCGCCCACGGCCACCCAGACCACCGTTTCGAGGGATTTGTCCGGAGTCATCTCGCTGGGATTGATGATGCCCACCTGGGGCACGTAGAGCGCCCCGCCGAGGGCGGCGATCAGCGCCGCGATGATGAAGAGAAACAATTTGTAGTCGGCGGAGGCATAGCCGCTGAAGAGCACGCGATTCTCGCCGTCGCGCACCGCCCGCTGGACCAGGCCGAACTTGGAACCGTGCAGCCACCGGCAGCCGAGGTAGACGAGCAGGAGCGCCACCGCGGTGCAGAGATAGAGGACGCGCTGGGTGGAGGGCAGCAGGAGGCTGTGGCCGAGGATGAACTTGAAGTCGGTGAAGCCATTGTTCCCCCCCATCAGGGTGTTGTTGCGGAAAAAAATCAGCGCCCCGGCGTAGGTCAGCGCCTGGGTCAGGATCGAGAAATACACGCCGCGGATGCGCGAGCGAAAGGCGAGGTAGCCGAATACGCCCGCCACCGTCGCGGGCAGCAGGAAGGTCATGGCCAGGGCGAAGGGGAAACTGGCAAACGGCCGCCAGAAGCTCGGCAGCTCCGTCCAACCGAGGAAGACCAGGAAATCGGGGATGGCCTGGTGGTGCTGCCCGAGGGTGCCGATCATGCGCATCAGGTACATGCCGTGCATGTAGCCGCCGAGGGTGAAGAAGAGGGCCTGCCCCAGGCTCAGCAGCCCGGTATAGCCCCAGAGCAGATCCACCGAGAGGGCGAGCAGCGCATAGCAAAGGTATTTGCCCCAGAGGTTGATCGTGAAATCACTGATCACCCCCAGCACATTCAGGTACGGGACCACCACGATGAGTCCCAGCGCCGCCGCGGCGACGAGTCTGGTCTCCAGGCGGGTTCCCGACCAGGCGGAGGAAGACGGTAAGGCGGTGGGTTTCATGGGGTGCGGTCAATCCAGGCTGCGGCTGCGGGTGGCAAACAGCCCGGCCGGCCGCCATTGCAGGAAGAGGATGATGCCGCAGAGGACGACGATCTTGCCGAAGACGGCCGAGTCCTGCGCCAGATTGCGCAGGAATCCTCCGACCAGCGGGACCATGCCCAGGCTGCTCGCCAGGGCCGGGGCATACTGCTGGATGAACTGATCGAGCGACCCGATGCCCAGCCCGCTGATGACGGTGCCCATGAGTTTACCCACGCCGCCGACCACGACCACCATGAAGCTGTCCACAATGTAGTTCTGGCCGAGGGACGGCCCCACGTTTCCGATCTGGCTGAGAAAGGCCCCGGCCAGTCCGGCCAGGCCGCTGCCGAGGCCGAACGTGATCATATTCACCCGCTGGGTCCGCACCCCCAGGCAGGCCGCCATGCCGCGATTCTGCATCACGGCGCGGATGAGCAGGCCGAGGGGCGTGTGGGTCAGCACCAGCCAGATGCCGGCCACGATGAGGCCGGCGAAGCCAATCACAAAAATGCGGTTCCACCCGAACAGGACATCGGCCACCGTCCAATGGCCACTGAGATAGATGGGGCTGCCGACCTGGACGTTGTTGGCGCCGAAGGTCAGGCGCAGCAGTTGCTGCAAAATCAGCGACACTCCCCAGGTGGCCAGCAGGCTTTCCAGGGGGCGGCGGTAGAGAAACTGGATGACGCTGCGCTCCAGCAGCACTCCAGCCAGGGCGGCCGAGAGAAAGCTGAGGGGCAGGGCGGCGATGAAATAGAATTGGTACAGCCAGCCGGTGGCATGGAAGCCGGGCACGGCCACGGAAAAGCCGAAGGGCGAAAGGGCGAGGCCGTGGCCGAAGATATTCTGCACCACGTAGGTCGTATAGGCCCCGATCGCGATCATCTCGCCGTGGGCCATGTTGATCACCCCCATCAGGCCGAAGGTGATGGCCAGCCCCAGGGCCACCACCAGGAGGATGCTGCCCAGACTCAGGCTGCGAAACAGCGTGCCGATGAAATCCACCCAGGCGCGGTGCTTTTCCACCGCCCGCAAGGCCGACCGGGCGGCGGCGGCCAGCTCCGGCTGGCGGCGGGCCTCGGCCTCCTTTAAGGCGGTGTGCAGGTAGTCGGTGCTGGAAAGCGAGTGGCCGTGCTCCAATTCCCGGAGGGCCTCCAGCCGGTCTTCCCCGGCCGGGGATTTCAGCCGGATCAGGGCGAGGGCCTCGCGGAGGGCCTGCCGCACGTCCTCGTCCGTCTCCACGGTCTGGCGTGTCAGCAGCGCCGGCATTTTTTCCTGATCCTGCGTCTGTCCGATGGTTTGGATGGCGTGGATGCGCCGCGCCGGATCGGGCGAGGCGACTTCCAGCAGGTCCAGCACCGCGCGCATGGCGCGCCGCAGGGCGGAGTTGTGTTCTACCGCCGTCAGCTCGCCCGCGGCCAGGAGCAGAGGCCGCCCGGCGGCATCCCGGAGGGGATCGCCGGTATCCACGCGGAGGGCGCCCTGGCGGCCCTGGGCGTCTTTGTCACCCGCCAGCAGGACAGGGACTCGGGTACCGGTGGTGTCTTGGTAAAGAAAAAGGGCGTCCATGCGCCAGGCGTTGAGCAGGGGCGCGATGGCACTGTCGCCCAGTCCGGCCAGGGAGGCGATCAAGGCGCGCTGCTCGGCCGGTTTTTCCGCCAGAGTCGCCTGTGCAATGATGGTGCGCGGCGTGGCCGCCCAACCCGGGGCAAAGCCCAGCAGGCCGGCGAGCGCAAGAATGCGGAACAGGCGGAGACAATAATGGATCATTCCTGGAGTCACGAATGCTAGTTCCGTGCCAAAAAAAACGTGGGGGCGGACAGGCCGCGCCCCACGTTTGGGAGACAAGTCGGAGTGGGCGGTTGGCTGGGGCTTACTGGAATTTGCCCTTCAGCCAGGGCTCTCCGTACACTGAATCAAAGGACTTCAGGATCTTGAACTGCCCATCGGCCTTGGTCTCGCCGATGTAGACGTTCTTGGTCAGGTGCATGTTCTTCTGCGTCGTGACCTTGCCGCCGGGGCCGTCGAAGGAGACGCCCGACTTCCAGGCCTCGCGGACCTTGTCGACATCGAAGGAGCCCGCCTTTTCGACGCAGGCCTTCCACAGGTAGACGCCGTCATAGCTGAGCACCATGGGCGAGCAGGTGACGCGGCCGTCCTTGACGATGCCGGGGACGGTGCTGCCCGCCAGCCAAGCCTTGAAGGCGCTGACGAATTTGCTGTTGGCGGGGGTGGGCAGCGACTGGAAATAAGTCCAGCAACCGAGTTGTCCGACGAGTTTGTCGGCGGGCAGGCCGCGGAATTCATCCTCGGAGATCGAGAAGGAAACCACCGGGCAGGTCTCGGCGGTCAGACCGGAGGCCGCGTATTCCTTGAAGAACGGGACATTGGTGTCGCCATTGAGGGTGGAGATCACGCAGGCGTCGCCCGAGGCGGCGAACTGTTTGATTTCCGCGACGATCTGCTGGTAGTCGGTGTGCCCGAACGGCGTGTACTTGCCGGCGGAGATGATCTTGCCGGATTCGTCCTTGCGAAAGCCGCCGCCGATGTTTTCGAGCGGCACGCCCTTGCTGCGCAGGTACTCCAGCAGCACCAGGTTGGTGGTCTGCGGATAGACATAGTCGGAGCCGAGCAGGTAGAATTTCTTTCAGTCCCGTCCCACAGGGAGTGGATATGACGATGCAACTGCTTGCATAGGAATGCGAGCAAGGTGTCGGCGGGGCGCCGGCGTAATTGATGATTTTAGTGCGAAAGCTGGTTTTGCTCGGGAAG
>CAISJA010000259.1 GCA_903885525.1 uncultured Opitutaceae bacterium | reverse complement strand
ACGGCGCCGTCCGGGTGCGTCCGGTGCCGGATCTGATGTCGCTGTTGGGCTCAGCGAAATCTCCCTTGCCGCGTGATCCGCACGAAAAAGACAAGGCGCGGGCCGCCTGGGGGGTGGCCGGTGCCGCTGGCCGTCGCTCGTCATGACTCCGAGCTATCATCTCGATGCGAACGTGGTGCTCCGGTTCCTGCGGGACGATGATCCTCGGCAGTCACCGGCGGCGGCCCGACTGTTTGCGTCGGCCCAGGCGGGGAAAGCACGCTTGCGGCTCTCCGCCGTCACGGTGGCGGAGATTTTCTCCGTCCTCGCCCGCGTATACCGGCATAAGCCTGCCGGAGCCGCGGCCATCCTGCTTCCCTTGGCCCACTCCAGTGCTTTGGCAATAGATGACCGGGACTGCATCACCGATGCCCTGGGGCGGGTGGCCCAAACCGGAGTCGATTTTGGCGATGCCTATCTGGCGGCGATCGCGGCCAAGCAGGGCGACTCGGTGGCATCCTTTGACCAGGATCTGCTCGCGTTCAAGGATATCAAAACGTTCGCGCCCTCCTGAGCATTCTCCCATGCCGGAGCCTGCTGGCCGGCGAAATTCTGGAAATGGCATCTTCACCATGCTGGCACGGATTCAACCCCAGCCCCGTTCGTGTCCAGGGGTGTTCATTCGTGGTTAAATTTGGCTTGGGTCCGTCCGTCGTCCGTGCCGCTGGTGAGTTTCGGGGGGGCCTCCCGGCCTCGGCCTCGGCTTCGGTTGCGGCGGAGCGCCTGAATCCTGGGTGGCGATCCCTGCCACCACAGCAGGAAAATGCCTCCCGCCGCCCTCTCTGGCACATCATCTGCATGCTCCCGACCATGCGCCTCCCTGCTTCGCTTTTCCTCCTCACCCTGGCCGCCACGGCCCTGGCCGCCGAACCCATCCGCCCGAAGGTTATCGTTCTGGCGACCTACGAGATCGGGGCCGATACGGGCGACAGGCCCGGCGAATTCCAATACTGGGTCGAGCGCGAGCACCTCGACGGCACGCTGGTCGTGCCCGGGCTCGACCACCCGGTGCGGTATAACGGCGAGGGCGTCTATGGCGTTGTCTCCGGCACGACCGGGCGGGCCGGCCTGCAGATCATGGCCCTCGGCCTCGATCCCCGGTTCGACCTGACACATACCTACTGGATAGTCGGCGGCATTGCCGGCGTGAATCCGCACCTCGCCACCGTCGGCAGCGCTGCCTGGGCGCGCCATGTCGTCGACGGGGATGTTGCCTACGAGTTGGACCCCCGTGAGGCACCGGAGACCTGGCCCTACGGCATCATGGCCTTGGGCAACAAGACCCCGTTGAAGCCGCCGGTCATCCCGGCGTGGGCACCCAAGCCGATGGCCTACACCATCAACCCTGCGCTCGTGCAGTGGGCTTTCGAGCTGACCAAGGATGTGAAGCTGGCCGACTCGCCCGCGGCGCAGGCGCACCGCGCCATTTTTGCCACCCTGTCCCCCGCAGCCGGGCAGCCGCCGCGCGTCTTCGTGGGCGACAGCTTCGGTTGCAGCCGCTACTGGCACGGCGCGGCGATGCAGCATTGGGCGGAGGATTGGACGAGGCTCTATGCCGGGCCGGACGCCCTCTGCGCGATGAGCAATATGGAGGACCAGGGCCTGGCCGGGGCGCTCTGGCGGCTCGGCCGGATGCAGCGCGTGGATTTCCAGCGCGTGCTCTTCCTGCGCACCGGGAGCAATTTCACCCTGCCCGCCCCGCAGCAGGCCGCGGCGGATAGCCTGGTGGCGGATTACGCCGGCGAGCTCGACGCCCTCGACGCGATCCAGCGCACCGGCACTGTGGTGGTGCACGCCCTCCTGCGCGACTGGGCGCGCGCCGAAAATACCATCCCGGCGCGCTGAGTCGCGGAATTCCCCTGCCGGCCTCTCAACCGAAGGCGAAGAGAGGGTCCTCGGCGCGGCTGACCAGTCCCGCGATTGTCGACGGAGACTTGAGACCAACCAGATCTCCCGCTGGACCGCTACCGCTCTCCCGCAGGTCGAACGCGGCTTCCACCGGATCAAGGGCTATGCCGATCTGCCGGTGCTCCGCGCTGCCCCGCCCGGGAAATTTCCCAACCCGAATTCACGAGGTTGCGGGGCTTCGCCCCTCCACGCCTCCCTGAGCTCGATTGCTCTTGTCCCATCCATCAATCCCTGAAACCAATCCCCCGCTGCCTCCACTCAGCTCTTTTAACGACGCCTGGGACATCCCCTCCCCCATCCCGCCCGCCGAAGCCGCCGAACCCGCCCCCAGACGAGCCGGCGGGAGAAGCCGAACCCGAGGAGACCGAGTGATTGTTATTCCCACCTACCAACTCATACTGAAACCATGAAGCTGCTGCATTACGTCGAGATCGAGAACTTCAAGCGTTACGGGAACATCCAGCGCATTGAGCTGGATCATCCCGCCGTGCTCATCGGCCCGAACAATTGCGGGAAGACAAGCGCGTTGCAGGCCATCGCACTGTGGAGCATCGGTCTGCGGACTTGGAAAATGGAGTCGGAGAACTCGAAGGCGGAGAAACGAAAAGGCAAGGCGCTGAATCGGCTGAGCATCCTATCAGTGCCCGTGCCCAAGACGCGCCACTTCTGGCACAACCTGAAGACAGGGAACAAGGAGCTGCGGATTACGGTTGGGGTGGACGTCAGGGGCGAAGCATTGCCAGTGACGATGGTCTTCCGCCATCATGCGAGCGATGAATTGATGTATTGCGTACCCTCCCCGGAAACGCTGGAGGCCGAGACTACCTTCCAAGCGGCGGCAGCACTGGACGTGTCCCTGCTATATCCGATGTCCGGCATCTCGGCGGATGAAGCGGTGATCTTGCCGAAACGGATTGAGTTCCTCATGGGTCGGGGCAGCACGGCGGAAGTGCTGCGAAACATCTGCCTGCAAGTGCTGGAAAAGACGCCGGAAGACTGGCGGGAGATTTCGGAGTTGATGCACCGACTTTTCCACGTGCAACTCGGCAAGCCGCAAGGGAACGAGAAAGGCGGGGTGGACCTCGCGTATGTGCAGGACGGAACGAGCGGGGAGATGGATCTCGGCCTCTCGGGGCGCGGCTTTCAGCAGATGCTGCTGATCTTTTCCCACTTGTATCTGCACAAGGGGAGCGTCCTCTTGATTGATGAACCGGACGCGCATCTGGAAATCCTTCGGCAACAACAAGTCTATGTTCTCCTGCGCGACATCGCGCACCGGAATGGCTGCCAAGTGGTGATGGTGACTCACTCGGAGGTAGTCTTGCGCGAGGCGTTGGATACGAACCTGACGCTTATCCTCGGTGGGCAGGTCGAGAATCTGGCAACGAAGACCAGCATCACGAATGCACTGAAACATTTCGGAGCCGAGCACTATGTGAAGGCACGGGAGACGGGCCATGTCTTTTACGTGGAGGGGAGCACGGATGTGGACATGCTGCGGGCCTTTGCCGACAAACTGGAACATCCGGTGATGGCCGCGCTGGACGACGGTGCCCGGCTAAATATGTATTACCTTCAGGACAACTTCCCCGGTCCGGCGCGCAGCCAGGAGGAGGAACTGGAGCGCGTGGAAGGCGGTTACGGCATGAGCGCCGACGTGCACTACCAGGCGCTGCGCAGCATGATCCCAGAGCTTCGCGGACTGGTGATCCGTGACAGCGATGGGAAACCGCGCCGTGAAGGCAATCAGGCCGCTCTGGATATCCGGGTGTGGAGACGCTACGAGCCGGAGAACTACTTCATCACGCCGGAACTGCTGCTGGCCTGGGCGGACAAGCAAATGCCGGGACAGGATTTATTTGCCGAAACGCGGCAGCGGCTGCTAGACGACCTGATCCTTGAACAGGTGTTCGATGGCAGCGCCGAGGACTTCGCTAACTACCGAAAGCTCGACGCTTCCACCCGGAAGACGCTCTGGCGAGCACAAACGCAGAACAAGAAACTGAGCCTTTTCGCCGAGGAATTTTACCGTCGCCTCGCGCAGGAGACTGGCACCCGGATGCTGGCGCGAAAGGGAGATTTGCATGAACTGGTGGCGCTTTGCGATCCCGCCGATCTCAACGGAGAAGTGCGGGAGAAGCTGGATGCGATGCAACGACTGCTGAATGGCTGAAGCATCGTCAGCGTACAACTCTGACATGACGACAGCGGCGGCGGATCGGGTAGAGTGGGCGGATGAACCACGAATCCAGAGACGGAGAGGAAGCAGAGACCACGAGGCGCGTGGGCGGGCGCCGGTCGCGCGAGGAGCGCGAGCACTTGCTCCACGAGTACCATGCCAGCGGAGAGACGCCGACCCGGTTTGCCGCGCAGGCGGGGCTGAAAGCCGGGACGCTGCGGGTGACGCATCTGGGTTGCTGGAGCCACGCGCGAAGATATTTGGTGAAGGCAGTTGACGCGGGGGAGCGCGGGGCGGAGCCGTACCTGGGCGCGATCAACCAGCTCTTCCGCCTGGAGCGGCGGGCGCGGCATTT
>CAISJA010000258.1 GCA_903885525.1 uncultured Opitutaceae bacterium | reverse complement strand
CGTGAGGGTTCGAGTCCCTCCCTGAGCACCAGCCCGCTGGTTTCCGCGCGGCGAAAACCTCCGTGGCCGGCCCCCGCCGCAGTTGACCGGGCCGGGATTTCCCCAACTGTAGCCGATACCTACCCATGCCCACCGACGACCTCACGCCGGCCCTGCTCTCCTCCTACGACCGCGACGGCGGAATCAACCACCTCGACGGCGCCAACCTGCCCTCGCAGGACATCATCGTCGATCTGGCGCGGGACTTCATGCAGGTGCTGTTTCCCGGTTTTTTTGAGAGCACGGTGCTGACCCGGCAGGACGCCCCGGCCTGGCTGGCGGCCAAGCTGGCCAAGATCGAACAGTGCCTGCTGACCGAAGTGGGCAAATGCCTGCGCTTCGCCCAGCATCCGGAGCCCAGGCAGCAGGCCGCTGTCCTCGTCACCGCCGCCCTCGCCCGCCTGCCGGAAGTCCGGCGGACCGTGCAGACTGATGTCGCCGCCGCCTATGCCGGCGATCCTGCCGCGGGCAGCCTGGAGGAGATCATCCTCGCCTACCCCTGCGTGCTCGCCATCTCGCTGCAGCGCGTGGCCCACGAATTTTTCCGCCAAGGGGTGCCGCTGCTCCCCCGCCTGCTGACCGAGTACGCCCACGAACGCACCGGCATCGACCTCCACCCCGGGGCCCAGATCGGCAGCCATTTCTTCATCGATCATGGCACCGGCGTCGTGGTCGGAGAGACCACCCGGATCGGACAACACGTCAAACTCTACCAAGGCGTCACCCTGGGGGCCAAATCGCTCGCGACCGATGCCACGGGCGAAGTCGTCCGCGGCCGCAAACGCCACCCCGACGTGGGCGACTACGTCACGATCTACGCCAACAGCACCATCCTGGGCGGCGACACCCGCCTCGGGGAGCACTCCATCATCGGTGCCAACGTCACCCTGCTGGAATCCCTCCCCCCCCAGAGCATCGCGTTCAACAAAAACAATGGCCTGACCATCCGCCCCCGCCGCCAGGGCGAGACGTGGTCCGACGTCGGCGACTGGATCATCTGAAGCGGGCCGGGGCCGGCGGCGGCGGTGCGAACCGGCCCGCGGGCCGGGGCCGGCGGCGGCCCCAGGCATGGTCCGACCCCGGCGGTCCGGCCGCGTCAGCGTCGCTGCCGCTCGCTCACGGCGGCGGCAAGTTCGCGGGCGAAGAACGGGCCGCGGTAGATCATGCCGCTATAGACCTGGAGCAGTCTCGCCCCGGCATCGAGTTTCTCCCCGGCCGATTCCTCATCATGAATCCCGCCCACGCCGATGATCGGCAGCCGGCCGCCGGTGCTCCGGGAAAGGTAGCGGATAATGTCCGTCGCCCGCCCGCGCAGGGGACGGCCGCTCAGGCCGCCGGCCTCGCTGACCGCCGCAAAACGTCCGGGCCGGGCCAGCGTGGTGTTGGTGGCGACGATGCCGTCCAGCCCGAGATCGGCGATGACCTGGAGGACGGCGTCGATCTGGGGGAAGGAAAGATCGGGAGCGATCTTGAGCAGCAGCGGCCGGCGCGCCCGGCCGCCGGTGACCCGGTCCCGGTTGGCGGCGACCAGCGCAGCCAGCAGCGGCTTCAGCCAGGCGGCGTCCTGCAATTCCCGCAGCCCGGGCGTGTTCGGGCTGCTGACGTTCACCACGAGGTAGTCGGCATGGTCGGCGAGCAGGCGGAAGCTCCCGAGATAATCCTCCGCCGCCTGCTCCAGCGGCGTGACCTTGGTTTTGCCGAGGTTGATCCCGAGCGGAATCCGGCGCCGGCCGGGTCCGGGCAGCTTCGCCAACCGCGCCGCCAGGGCGGCGGCCCCCTGGTTGTTAAAACCCATCCGGTTGATGACCGCCTGCTCGGCCGGATAGCGGAAGAGGCGCGGCCGGGGATTGCCCGGCTGGGCCTGGTGCGTCACGGTGCCGATCTCCACATGGCCGAAGCCCAGCGCGGCGGCGGCCGGCCACGCCGTGCCGT
>CAISJA010000257.1 GCA_903885525.1 uncultured Opitutaceae bacterium | reverse complement strand
GGATCGGCTGGAGGCCGGCGGCCTCGATCGTGGCCGTGTCCATGGCCGAGCGGTAGAGATCCGCCACCAGTTGTTCGGGGGAGCCGGGCTCGTGCGAGCGGACCAGCGCATCGGTCAAAATGCCTTTGACGGCGCGCTGGTTGGACTGGTCGAGCGCGTTGAACGTGCCCCAGCGGGATTTGTCGGCGGGCACCGGGTTCGCTTTCTGCCAGTTGCCAAACGCATAGTGCGCGAAGTCGGCCCGGGGGTCGACCGCGGTGTCCATGTAGGCCACCTTGAACGGCAGGGCGAGGGGCGGGGCGGAGTCCTCCGCCGCCAACGCCGGCAGGATGACGCCGGCCAGTCCGGCAAGGGTAAGAAGGCAGGGTAAGTGTTTCATGTGATGGGGGCCATCACGCCCGCCGGCAGCCCGGGTGGCAAGACAGGGGTGATAAGCGGTGAGAATACCGGGACAGGCGCGCGTCTGACGCGGGGGAGCCGTCCGCCCGGGGCAGGGCGGGGGCCGGACTTAGGGCCGCGACGCACCGGCGGCGGGACGGGCGATACTGAAGAAACCGCCGGTGCGGGTGTAGAGGTCTCCGCCCATGCGCCCAATGAGGTCCAGCTTGGCCGGATCCAGGGTGCCATCGGCCCCCAGTACGGCCTCGGCGACGTGCAGGCAGACGATGCGGCCGAAGACGACGTTGGCCGCGAGGGGGCCTTCGCCGACGCACACGATGCGGTCCAGCCGGCACTCGAAGGCCACGGGCGCAGCGGCCACGCGGGGCGGCCGGACCTGCACGGAAGGCGCCGGCTCGATGCCGAAACGTTCATATTCGCTCTCGCCGGGCGGCAGCGGGGCGGAGGTGGCGTTCATCGGTTCGGCCAGCGCGTAGGGCACGAGGCTGACGGTGAATTCCGGGACCGCCTCGATGTTGCGGATGGTGTCCTTTTTCCGGCCAGCCCGGTCATTGGCGCCGGTGAAGAGGAGCGTGGGCGGGTTGGCGCACACGCCCTGGAAAAAGGAAAAGGGCGCGAGGTTGGTCTGGCCGGCGGCGTCAAGGGTGGAGACCCAGGCAATGGGGCGGGGAGTGATGGCCTGGACCATCCAGGCGTAGGCCTCGCGGGCGGAGAGGGTGGTGAAATCGAGGAGCATGGCGGAGTCGGGCTGCGGGGGATCGGGCGGTGAAGGCAGGCAATAAGAAGCGGGCCGGCAGGGAAAGCAAACCGGAGCCGCGCCCGGCCCGCGGGCGGGCCGCCGAAAAGTCGGCCCGGTTCCCGCCTTCCGCCTCCCGCCCCAGTCACTTTCGGTCCGGTGGCAGCCCCCTGAGGCCGGCGCCTCCCGGGGTGCCGGCCGCTGGGGCGGCTCAGGTGAGTTCGCAGGTGCCGCCGGCGCAGGCGGCGACCTCCTTCAGCTTCGTCTCGTCGGTGGCTTCCTCAAGCCGGGTGTAGTTCACCGGCTCGTAGCGGAGCCGGTTCCACTTCGCCAGGTCGTCCTCGCCGACGACTTCCTCGCGCGGGGCCTGCGGGTAGCGCTTGTCGCCCTCGTAGCCGAGCAGGGCCACGCCGGTGAAATCCTCGCGGTGCAGCCAGATGAAGTCCGCCACGGCATCCCACTCGCCGGGCTTGACGCTGCAGGTGTTGGACACGTTGTGGTGCAGCCCGGGGGAGCGCGGCGCGGCGGCCTCGCCGCCGAGCACCCAGTGGCGCTGGACGAGCTGGACGAAGCGGAGGAAGTCCACCGCGCCGACCTCGTCGCGCAAAATGGCGTGGGCGGGCGCCTCGACCGCGAAGGTGATGACGTCGTCCGTCTCCGGCCGGTAGACCGAGGCCTCGGTGAGGTGCGGGTTGGCGGCGCGGAAATGCCGGTAGACGGGGTCCCGGCGGTTGGCCTGCACGCGGCGGAAGTAGTGCCGGGCGTGGTGCGGGTGGATGCCGGAGGCAGCGCCGAGCAGGAGCGAGGCGGTGCCCTCGGGCTTCACGCAGGTGACGCGGGCGGCGGGGCGGATGCCGATGGCCTGGGCCACGATGGCGTTGGCCGCCCGGCAGAGCCGTGCGCCCCGTTCGAGCACCGCCGGGTTGAAGAGTATCTCCGGGTTGTCCATGAACCCGCAGATGGAGACGCCGAGGAGCGCGTCGCGCTCGTTCAGGTAGCGCGTGACCGGCCCGAGGTACGGAATCGTGGTGTAGGAAGCCTGGATGGTGCCGATGACGGCGGCCTGGATGCAGGCGACGAGGAAATCGTCGACGGTCTCCAGGGCCGCGCCATTGATCGTGCTCAGGTTGCACATTTGCCAACCGCTCAGGCGGGTGCCGGCGTCGAGCGGGCCGGTGTAGCCGAGGGCGCGGAGCTTCGCCTCCTCGGCAGGCGGGAGCGGCCCCTCAATCACCGGGTGCAGGCCGATCTCACAGCACGGGTTGCAGCCGTAGTCGGGGTGGTCGGCGAAATAGAAGCCCGGCTCGCCAAATTCCTTCTGGGCGTGGAAGAGGCGGCGGAACTGCGCGACGTCGGTGCCGGCGCGGGAGAGCACGGCGGAGTTGTTCGAGGCGGAGCGTTGCGGGTGCTTCTCGAACCAGTGGCCGGTCTTGGCGTCCATCATCTCCTGGTCGTCGGGCGAGAAGAGGCAGATGGTGGCGGAGCGGCGGATGCCGCCGCTGAGCACGGCGCGGGCCGTGAACATGCAGATGTCGTACACCTCGATCGGGCGGAGCCGGCGGCCGGCGGCACCGAGTAAAATGGCGTCCGCATCGAGCAGGGCCAGCTTGAGCGGCAGGTGCCCGGGGGCCTTGCCGCCGGCGGTGCGGAGGGCGCTGCCGCGCGGGCGGATGGCGGAGTAGTTGAACTCGGCCTTGAAGTGCTCCAGGTGGCTGCGGAGCAGGAAGTGGAGGGAGTCGGCCCAACCCTCGATCGTGTCCTCGATGGCGTGGTGGATGACGGTCAGCTCCATCTCCTCACCGCGGACCGGGAGGGCGGGCAGCCGGTCGACGTGGTGCCGCTGGACGGAGAAGCCGCAGCCAGTGCCGGCGAGCAGGAGGAAGAAATACTCGCGAAAAAACTCGACCCGATCGACCGGACTGAATGCGCAATTAAATAAGCGCGCATGATTTTTAAGGATGGCCTCGCCGCCGAACTGGAGCGAACGCATCGACGGCAGCACGCGCTTGCGGGCCACGGCGCCGAAGGCGCGGTGGAGGGCGTCGGAGAGCGTGCCGCCCGCCAGCCACTCGGTGAGGAAGCGGCGGTCGCCCGGGAGCGCCGGGGTGGTGGCTTCGTCCGGCGGCGGCAGGCGGAGGGCGAGATGCTCCTGGCAGTGCTCCAGGTGCATCGCGAGCACGCGGCGGGCGGCTTCGGCGAAGGACTCGCGCCGGCCCAGCTCGCGGCGGTAACGGGCGTACTTCGAGATGGCAATGTAGTCGCTCAGGCCGTTCTCGGGATAGTGGTTCAGCCGGTGGGCGGCGTGCCGCTCGCGGTAGATGATGTAGGCGCGGGCCACCTCCCACTCGCCCTCGGCCGCGATGGATTTTTCCACCGTGTCCTGGATCTGCTCGATCGTCGGATGCCGGCCGGAGCGGTAGAACAGCTCCAGCATGCGCGCGGCGCGGGTGGCGATCTGCTGGACCTTGTCGAAGGTGGCCTGGTCGAGGCCGTAGCGCCCGGCGGGGTCGTCGCGCTGCGGATTCCCGGCCCCGGCGTGCTGGACGTCAAAGAAGGCCCGGGCCACGGCCCGCACGATGCGGGCGGGGTCCCACGGCACGAGGGAGCCGTCGCGCTTGACGATGCGGCGGTCGGCCGCGGGGATGGCGCTGGCGAGGCTGGGATGGAAACGGGCGAGGAGGGTGGAAACGGGTGAGTCGCTCATACAGGGGAAGCACTGAGCCTACCGCTTCGCCCGGGCGGGCGCTACTCATGCGTTGTGAAATTTTCCGCAGAACGCTAATACCTGAAAGATTTTCCGCGGGCGCCGCGCCGGGCGGGCGCGCGGCTCCGCCGCCACCCGGGTGCCCATGCCCCGCGGGGAGGGCGCGAGGGAACCTCCGGGCTCAGCCAAAATAGCCGCCGGGCGCTTTCCGCCGCATC
>CAISJA010000256.1 GCA_903885525.1 uncultured Opitutaceae bacterium | reverse complement strand
GGATCAGGGCGATGTTGCCATCCCCGAGAATGGCGCCGCCGGCGACTCCAGGCAGGCTCTGCATGAAGGCACCGAGGCTCTTGATGACGACTTCCTGCTTGGACACCATTTCATCCACCAGGAGGGCGGAGACCCGGCCGGAATGTTCGACGATCACGACGATCCCCTCCCACGGCTGCTGGGCGTCGGCGGCGATGCCGAAACGCTGGTGCAGGCGGTGGAGCGGCAGGAGGTGACCGCGGAGATCGATGACCTCGCCCCGGCCGTGGATGGTGGTGACCGACTCTCGGGCGGGGCGCATCGCCATCTGCACGGAGGTGCTGGGCAGAATGAATTTGTCGGTGCCCACCCGCACGACCAGCCCGTCGATGATGGCCATGGTCAGGGGCAGCTTGATTTTGAAGGTGGAGCCGTGGCCGATTTCCGATGAGATCTCGATCTTGCCGCGAAGTTTTTCGATGTTGCGCTTCACCACGTCCATGCCCACCCCGCGGCCGGAGACGGAGGTGACTTGTTCGGCCGTGGAAAAACCGGGGGCAAAAAGCAGCGCGTAAGTCTCCTCCATGGTGAGGGTGGCGCCGGCGGGCACGATGCCCTTCTCCACCGCCTTGCGGAGGATCTTGTCGGGGTCGATGCCCCGGCCGTCATCCTGCAGCTCGATCACGATGTTGCTGCCCTGGTGATAGGCCCGGAGGTGCACCGTGCCGGCCTCGGGCTTGCCCTGGGCAAGCCGGACGGCGGTGGGTTCGAGGCCGTGGTCGAGCGCGTTGCGGACCATGTGGACGAGCGGGTCGCCGATTTCCTCGACCACGGTGCGGTCCAGCTCGGTGTCTTCACCACTGGTCTGAAACTGCACCTTCTTGTCAAAATTGCGGGAAAGATCCCGGGCCAGGCGCTCCATCTTCTGGAAGGTCGGTTTGATGGGGATCATGCGCAGCGACATGGCGGTGTGCTGCAGCTCCTTGGTGATGCGGGAAAGCTGCGCGACGTTGCGCTGGAGCAAGGAGCCCTCCTCGGTGCGCTGGCGCGTGCTCTCGATCAACTGGCTCTGCACGATCACCAGTTCGCCCACCACATCCATCAGCGAATCGAGCTTCTCGGTGTTGACGCGGACGGTCTGGCTGGTGCCGGGCGCCTGGCTGCTGCGGGCCGGGGCGGACGCCTCGGCCGGAGCGGCGGTCGCGGCCGGAGCCACGGGCGCCGCCGGGTCGGGAACGGCGGCCAGGCTGGGCAAAGGGACGATTTCCGGCAACGCTGCGACGGAGGGGACGAACGCGGCGGCCGAGGGGTCCTGGGCCAGGGCACGAACGGCCCGGATCAGATGATTGACCGGGATGACTTCCCGCGGCAACTGCCCCTGCTCCAGGGCGAGGGCGACCTGCTGGGTCAGGGCCTGCAGGGCATCGCGGCTGCGCAGGATCTCGGTGATGATGACCGGGGTGAGGGAAATCTGGTGGTTGCGGGCAAGATCGAGCAGCGACTCCACCTCATGGGCCAGCGTATGCATGGGCATCAGGCCGAGAAAGCCGGCGTTGCCCTTGATGGTGTGGAACGAGCGAAAGATGGAATTCAGCGACTCGGGGTTGTCCGGCTGCTGGTCGAGCACGAGCAAGGCCGCCTCGATCTGCTGCAGATGATCGACGGCCTCGGCGTGAAACTCGGTCAGCAGCTCGCGGTTTTCCCCCAGATCGAGGACCAGCAGCAGGTCGGGCACCGCGGCCGGCACGGGCTCCGCCGGCGGAGGTGCTGTCGGCGTCTCGGCCGCCCCGGCGAGAACGCCCGGTCCGGCACAAGCGGGAAGCGGCTTGTCGGCCCGGATCGCATCCACGGCGTGGGGCAGCCATTCCACCAGCGAACGCAGGTGGGCGAGCGAAGCCTCGTCGAAGGGCTGGGCCGCATCCAGCCGGATTTCAAGGGCGCGGTGGACGGCCGCAATGGGATCGCGCAGCTGCGATTCCGAGGCGCAGAGATCGCGGAGTTCTCCCAGCAGACTGTAGGCGGGAATCAGGCCTTCGTCTCTTCCCGGCAAAGCGAGAATAGACTCGGCGGCAAGACGGTTCACGGCCTCCTCGATCGGGAGAAACGAATCGGATGAAATGGACATGGGGTGGGAGAGGTGGCTTCCGCTGTCCTTCGGCGCAAAGTCATCGGCCTTGAGGGGAAATATCCCGGGCGGTTTCGCCGTGGTTCCCCCACCCGGCCCGCGTCGGCCCGGCCGACTTGGCCGCGCTGTGCGTTTTTCCCCTAAATCCACCCCGCTTCGGTCCGATAAGGGGAGACGGGGAGAAACTCCCCCTCCAAATACCATGGCAAACTCCCCTGCTTCCAACGTCCCTCTGGCCGGGCTGGCCGGCAAATACCTCACCGTCGTGCTGGCCAATGAGGCCTACGGCATCGCGGTTCTCAAGGTGCGGGAGATCATCCGCATGCAGAAAATCACGCCGGTCCCGCAGATGCCGGGATTTGTGAAAGGCGTCATCAACCTGCGCGGCCGCGTCATTCCCATCGTGGATTTGCGCGTCAAGTTCGCCCTGCCCGCCGAATTCACCGAGCGCACCTGCATCGTCGTCGTCCAGGTCAAGCTGGCCAACGACACCAACGTCCAGATGGGACTCATCGTCGACTCGGTCGAGGAGGTCGTGAGCCTGCCGGCGGAGGAGATCGAGCCGACGCCCGAATTCGGCGCGCAGATCGACACCACCTATCTGCTCGGCATGGCCAAGGTGAAGGGCCAGGTGAAGACGCTGCTCGACATCGACCGCGTGGTCGCTCCCGACACCGTCTCCGCCCTGAGCAGCCTGTAAGCCCACAGCCGCTTTGCGGGCTCCGGCCCGGACCGCGATTGACCGGCTACAGCGGCTCCGCGCTGTCACAGCCGGGCCGTGGGCGGCGAATGGTGCACCTGCAGGGAGTCGAACCCCGAACCTCCAGATTCGTAGTCTGGCGCTCTATCCAGTTGAGCTACAGGTGCGCGAGAGAACGGTCATGAAGGGAATTTCCGCGGCCGACAGCAAGAAGAATTTTATCCCGAACGAAGGCGTGCCCGGGAACAGCGGCGGCCCGGACGGGCCGGGTGGTTTGCCCCACGGCGAACCGCGGGGGGCGCCCCCCGTGCGACGCCAGGGCAGCCGATCCGGGCGCCGGTCCTACTCGGCCAGCCGCCAGTCCTGCAGCTCGATCTGGAGCACTTTTCTGCCGTTGTAGTGGTTCCAATTGAGCTGGACGACGAGATCGAGCGGGCGGCCAACCGGCGGCAGCCGGCCCGCCATTTTCCAGGCCACGCCGCTCAGGCGGCGGCCGTTGGCGTCCTCCGCCGCAAAACGAAAATGCTGCTCCTTGAAGATGTCCGGGGGGCGGGGCAGCCGGACGCCGCGGACGCCGAACAGCGGTTCAGGATTGCCCTGTCCGAACGGGTGCAGCTGATCGATCTCGCCCATGAGCTGCTCGTGGATTTCGGTCGCCTCAATCCAGCCCGACAGTTCCAGCACCGGCTCGGTGGCTTCGCCCCCGCGCGCGGTGCGGATGGCGGCATCAAACTTCTCCCGGAATTCCCCTAGGCGCGGCTTTTTCAGCGACACCCCGACCGCCATCGGATGCCCCCCCCAGCTCTCCAGGCAGGAGGAACAGGCGCCGAGCACCTCGACGAGGTTGACGCCGGGAATGCCGCGGCCCGAGCCCTTGGCCAGCTCGCCCTCATTGCCGAAGACGATCGCCGGGCGATGATACTTCCGGGAAATGCGCCCGGCGACGATGCCCACCACCCCGGGATGCCAGTCCTCCTCGAAGAGCACGATGCCCGAGGCCGTGGCGTACAATTCTTCCACCAGCTGCTCGGCGCGCTCGGTGATCTGCCGTTCGATGTCCTGCCGCTCCCGGTTGAGATCCTCCAGCTGCTGGGCCGCCCGGCGGCAAAAGGCCCAGTCGTCGCTCAACAGGAGATCGACGGACAGGGCCGCATCGGCCAGCCGGCCGCTCGCATTGATCCGCGGGCCGAGGCGAAACGACACATCCACGGGCTTGATCCCGTGTTCCGGAGCGAGTCCAGAGACCCGCATCAGCTCCAACAGGCCGCGGCGCTGCGTGGTGGCGAGGACCTTCAGCCCGTGCCGGGCGAACACGCGGTTTTCCCCGTGCAACGGGACGAGGTCGGCGATGGTGCCCAGGGCCACCAGGTCGAGATAGTCCTTCAGCCGGATCTCCCGGGCCAGGGGATCGTGCGCGAGGCGGAGCCGCTTGAGCAGTCCGTGCAGGAGCTTGAACACGAGGCCGACGGTGCAGAGATGGCGCCAGGCCGAGTCGTTTTCCGATTCGTGCACATGCGGGTTGATCAGCACGGCATCGGCGCGGGGCTCGTCCTTCGAGCGGTGGTGGTCGACCACAATGACTTCGATCCCGAGTCCGCGCAGGTAGGCGACCTCGGCCAGCGAGTTGGTGCCGCAGTCCAGGGCGATGAACAGGTCAGGTTTCCCGTCCTCCAGCGCCCGGTCGATGGCGGTGCGGCTGAGGCCGTAGCCCTCCTCCAGCCGGCGGGGCACATAGTAGCGCGGGCTGAGCCCGAAGCGGCGCAGGACGCTCACCAGCAGCGTCGTGCTGCTCACGCCGTCGACATCGTAATCGCCCAAAATGACGACCCGCGCGCGCGCCTGGATGGCGTGCTGCAGCCGGTCGACGGCCGCCTGGACATGGGCGAGCAGGAACGGGTCGCCCAGACTGGCCAGGGTCGGGGCGAGAAAGCGCCCGGCCGGCCCGGCCTCGGCGAGGCCGTTGCGCACCAGCAGCTCGGCCACGATGCGGCTCGTGCCCAGCGCGGCCGCGAGTGCGTCCACGCTCGCCGGATCGGCCGGCGTATGGTTCCAGCGCATGGTGGGAGGCCCCGGCCTCAGGGGCGGGGCGAAACGGCGCGGGCCAGCCGGGCTGGATGGCTGCGTCGACTTCGCTCTCCGCCAGGGCCGGGGTGGGATTATTCCGATGCGCGGGAGGAGCCGGCCCACTCGTATTTGGGCGCGATGTCCTGGTGGGCCTCAACGTGCTTCCGGTCGCCCTTGTGCCACCAGTAGAAGACCTGGGCGGCGATGCAAATGGAGGAGAAGGTGCCGGTGATGATGCCGATGAGGAAGGTGAAGGCGAGGTCGCGCAGCACGCCGCCGCCGGCGAGGAAGAGGGCAAAGGCCGCAAGGAACACGGTGAAGCTCGTCATCAAGGACCGGGAGAACACGCGCGTGATGGCGAGGTTCACGATCGTCCGCAGGTCGCCCTCCGGGTTGAGCTTCAGTTCCTCGCGGATCCGGTCAAAAACCACCACGGTGTCGTTCACCGAATAGCCGATGATGGCGAGGATGGCCGCCACCATCGGGGCGTTGAACTGGCCGCCGAAGAGCACGAACATGCCGATGGTCATGAGGACATCGTGCACCGTGGCGATGACGGCCCCCATGCCGAAGCCAAACTCGAAGCGGAAGGCGATGTAGACGAGGATGGCGAGCAGCGACAGGCCGACGGAGAGGGCGGCGTTGCTGGCGATCTCCTTGCCGATGGTGGCGCCGATGGCGTTCTCCCCGACCTTCTCGAACTTCGCGGCAGGATACTGCCGCTGTAGGGCGGCGACGAATTTTGCGGTCTGGCCGTAGGGCATTTCGACCTTGAGCAGCGCGGTGCCCCCGCCCAGTTGGCTCTCATAGGCCGGGTTGATGTCATTGATGCCCGCGGTCGCGGCCGCGGCCCGGATACCGGAGACGTCGACCTTCTGCGCGTAGCTGAGCGAGACCTGGTCGCCGCCGGTGAAGTCGATGCCGAGGGCCTTGTCCGAGCGGACGAAGAGGAACACGACGCCAACGAGCACGATGCTCCAGGAAATGAGAAAGGCCGGTTTGCCGATCTTGACCCAGTCGACGCTCACTTTGCTGAAGAGGTGCATCATGGGGAACTTCTTCATCACGCCGCCATCGATCAGGGTATCGAGAATGAGGTGCCCGGTCAGGAGCACGCTGAAGAGGGTCGAGAACACGCCGATGGCCAGGGTGACGCCGAAGCCCTTGATCGGGCCGGTGCCGAGCCAGATCATCACCGCGCAGATCAGCAACTGGGTGACGTGGGCGTCGAGGATGGTGACAAAGGCCTTGTCGTAGCCCGCGTGGTGCGCGGCCGACAGGCTCTTGCCGAGCGCGAGCTCCTCGCGCATGCGCTCGTAGATGAGGATGTTGGCGTCCACCGCCATGCCGATGGTCAGCACAATGCCGGCGAGGCCGGGCAGCGTGAGCGTGGCGCCGAGACTGGCCATGGTGCCGAGGATGACGAGCACGTTGACCGCCAGGGTGAGGACGGAGATGATGCCGCCGGTGGTGTAGTAGACCGTCATGAAGCCGCAGACGAGCGCGGTGCCGAGGATGGAGGCCTTCACGCCATTGCCGATGGCGTCGCTCGCCAGCGAGGGTCCGACCTCAAACTGCTCGCGGACCTGCAGGGGCAGGTCGAGCGGATTGTTCAGCACGTTGGCGAGATCGATGGCCTCGCGCTGGGTGAACGAACCGGAAATTTCGGCGCTGTCGCTGTTGATCTGCTCGCGGACGGTGGGGGCGGAGTAGAGCTTGCCGTCGAGCACGATGGCGAGGCGGCCCAGGCGGCCGCTGCGCTGGCCGTCGTCGGCAATGGTC